>JAUWBB010000115.1 GCA_030605195.1 Bacteroidota bacterium | reverse complement strand
ACCGAACGGGCGAATCATTACACCTCCTGAAAAAACATTTCAGGTTGCACCCCATCCCTATGGTCTTACCATAAGCCACGATGGGAATACCCTTGTTACTGCCAATTCAGGGACAAGTCCTTTATCGATTACAATTATTCGCAATATATATGATGATCAGCCTGAAATTCAACAGATCCCCGAAGGAGCAAGAACCGACAGAGGCATTCTGGCCTCTGTGTTCATGGGCCTGGCAATCACTCCTGAAAACGATAAAATTTATGTAGGGGGTGGTCAGGAGAACAAAATATATATGTTCGACCTGAATACCGGGAAAGGTTTGGGCTTTATTGACTGCTCCTATCAGGATGAAGAGGTGGATTATACCCATGGTTACATTGGTGATCTCGTCCTGACAAAGAATGGGAAACGCATTTATGCAGTCGATCAGATAAACTTTCGTATGATAATCATCGATGCCGTAAACCAAAATCAAATTAAAAGTATTCCAGTCGGCAGGTACCCCTTTGGAATTTGCCTTTCACCGGATGAAAAGGAAGCATATGTTGCCAACGTAGGTATGTATGAATACAAGTTTATACCAGGTATTGACCCTGAAAATTTTCAGGAGACGGCTCTCACGTTTCCACCTTTTGCCTATTTATCTGAAGAATCTATTGAAGGAATAGATACTGACACTTTAAAAGTACCTGGACTTGGTGATCCAAACGTGCCTGAATCATTTTCTGTCTGGACAATCGATTTAGAAAAAGAAAAAGTTACGGCAAAAGTAAAAACAGGCATACTGGTGGGAGAAAAAATCGAAGACTTTCCGGCAGTTGGTGGTGCAAGTCCCAATTCATTGGTAGCCACCGACCACTATATTTTTGTAAGCAATGGGAACAACGATTGCATTTCAGTAATTGATGTAGAGAAGGATACTGTAATAAGGAACATTTATCTTGTTCCCGATGAACGTCTGGGCAGATTGCGTGGTGTGATTCCTTTTGGAATAGCTATTTCACCCGACCAAAAAAGATTGTATGTAGCTGAATCAGGGATTAATGCCATTGGTGTAATCGATATTAAATCCCAGGAAGTAATGGGTCATATTCCGGCAGGGTGGTTCCCATCCAAACTAAAAGTTAGCAATGATGGTAAAAAGCTTCTTGTGGCAAATGCAAAAGGTTATGGAAGCGGGCCCAATGGAGGGTCCACGTTTAAAATGGGGCCGGAAGGAAGTTTTATTGGAGGTCTTATGAAAGGGTCCGTTTCAATAGTTGACATCCCTTCCGACCAGAAGTTAAAAAAATCTACCAGGCAAGTGATAAAAAATAATTTCAGATTCATCAAACCTGATTCAGAGGAACTAGCCTGGAGAAAAAACAATCCGGTACCCTTATCTCCGGGATACGGGGATTCTCCTATCAAACATATCGTCTTTGTTTCAAAAGAGAACCGGACATATGACGAGGTTTTTGGACAAATTGAAAAAGGAAAAGGTGAACCAGAGATGGCAAGGTACGGATACCAGGCAACATTTTCTAACCGGGGTAAAACTGATAGACTTGAAAATGTAGATGTTATGCCCAATCACCTGGCACTGGCCAGGCAATTTTCCATATCAGATAATTTTTATGTTGATTCTGATCACTCTGCTGACGGACACAGGTGGCTGGTTTGTACTTATCCGAATGAATGGGTTGAGACAAGTGTAACTGCTGCTTATGGGGGGAGCAGGAATATGCGGATGGATTCAAAAGCGCCAGGAAACCTCGCGTTTGAAGGAGCCTCCGGGGCCATTTATCCGGAAGATTATAACGAAGCGGGATCTATCTGGGAACACATGGAACGGAATGATATAAATTTCTGGAATTTTGGTTTTGGTATCATGTTTGCGCCTCATATTACTGATGATCCGGCCCTCAAAGAGACAGGTTACTTATATGTTGTTAATTATCCGGTTCCCGCCCCAATCTTCGAAAAAACCTCCCGCACCTATCCTACCTACAATATGGCTATTCCCGATCAATTCCGAATAGACAGGTTTATACAAGAGTTTACCGATAAATGGATAAATGGTAAAGATACCATGCCCTCAGTACTCACCATTATCATCGGTAATGACCACGGAGCCGGCGAAAGACCGGATGCGGGATATCCATTCCGTGAAAGTTATATGGCTGATAATGACCTGGCATTAGGCAGACTGGTAGAGTTCTTATCCGGAACTCCTTACTGGAAAAGTATGGCAATCGTCGTTACTGAAGATGATTCCCAGGGCGGTGTCGACCATGTTGATGCCCATCGAAGCATACTAATGGTTATTTCACCTTATGCTAAAAAAGATTACGTAAGTCATGTACATACGAGTTTTGGAAGTATATTCAAAACATTCTGGCACATTCTGGGAATTCCTTATCTTAATCATTATGATGCTACGGCAACAGACCTGGCCGACCTGTTTACCGAAAAGTCCGATTTTACACCATATAACGCTATTCCGGTAGATACCAGAATGTTTGATCCTGATAAGGCCTATGATCCGATAGATGAAGAATTTGATTGGTCGGCTTTACAGGAATCTCCGGTTCTTGATCACCCGGATTATCTGAAGAAAGACAGTGAAGAACAGGACCGTAGAAGAACGGAAGAGGAAAAACAATCAAAAAGTCTCAATCCCAGAGGGAAATAAGGTGAAGTCCGGGAAAGCTCCTTTTAATGAGAAAAACCATTTGAAAGATAAATCTCATTATGGATTTCAGATTGTGAATTTTGAACGTTTTGCGCAGCAAAACCTCACGCTTGTCCCGTTCTTTCGGCAAGTGGTATGTGTGCCAGATTATGGGAACGAGTAATTTTGAATTTTAAGTTTAATTTGCAGACAAATATGATGGGAGAGAATTTACAAAACTTTATACACAATTTTGATGTTCTTCTTCTTGATATGGGTGACACATTTATGCTTAACTGTGATAACTTTGATGACCAACATAACTATTACCAAACATATCAATCATTAGACGGAAAAGAATTAAATTGCCAGGAAGTTAATGATTCAATATTGTATATTTATAATCAGATGCTAAAATTAGATAGAGATCCAACAAAATATGAATGCTATCCAACGGTTTCTGACTTTATTAATGAAAGCTTATTTTTTAAAACCTGTACTGATATTGATAAAAAAATAATTGAAGTAATATTTGCAAAATATGAACCTGGAATTATTCCTAAAAGATTGAAAAAACTACTACTTAAGTTATCTGAAACATACAAATTAGGTTTAATTTCAAATATATGGTCTGATAGTAAATATTTTATAAAAATATTAGAAGATGAAAGCCTGACTAAAGTTTTCAAATTAATAATCTTTTCATCCGATTATCATATAATTAAACCATCACCAAAACTATTTAAAAAAGCAATAGATTTTTTTAAATTAAAAGACAATGAAATACTACATATTGGTAATAGTTATAAAAAAGATGTTCTTGGTGTTAAAGCAGTAAATGGGTATTCGATATTAATTAATAATGGCAAGGCTTCAAAAGTAACGGGGAAAGTAAAACCGGATTTTGTAATCAATTGTCTTGAAGAACTTTTATAAATTAGTTGTTGGTGGAACTTCGCACAACAACTATTATGTTTAATTTTTAATAAAAATAGACTAAAAATGAAAAATATTGGATTATCATTAATACTTTTAATACTGTGCGGTTGCTTAAAAAACAAACCCGATGAAGAGTTATTTTCATTTTTCCTGGTGGCTGATATGAGAAGTTATACAGGCGATAATAAAAATTTATTTCGAGGTGCATGTGAAGCAATATCTACCCATGATAGTATTGAATTTATAATTTCACCAGGAGACATTGATCCTCCGGACTCTGTATTATATACAATTAAAAAATACATAAGTGAAGATATAAAATGGTACCCTGTTGTTGGAAATCATGAGGCAGAAACCCCTTCAGACATGGCATGGTTAAGAGAATACAATAAAAATGGAAACACCCTGCCTAATATTGTTCATCGAGGGCCAACGGGTTGCGAAGAGACTACTTATTCCTTTGATTATTTTAATACTCATTTTGTAATATTAAATCAATATTACGACGGAATTTGCGACAATTGTACCGATGGAGAAATATCGGATTCACTTTATTATTGGTTACGAAATGACTTAGAGCTTAATAAGAAAAAGAATGTTCTGGTTATCGGACATGAACCAGCATATCCATTCCCCGATATCGAAAATCAAAGATTCAGGCATATTTACGATTGCTTAAATCAACAACCTGAGCAAAGAGACCGGTTCATTTCCCTGCTTCAGGGAAATAATGTTCGGGCATATATATTTGGCCATACTCATAATTACAGTGTTGTGAAAATTAATAAACTTTGGCATATGGATGTAGGTCATTCAAGAGGGAGAGGAGATCCTGGCGCCCGAAGTACTTATATAAAAGTAAATGTGAGCAGAGAAAAAATCCATTACGAAACCTATAGGTTAAATTTTGGCAATTCCAAATATGAATTAACAGATAGCGGCTACCTTGATTAAACAGATCTATGAATTTATTACACTTTCGTAAAATATATTATTTTATTATTATTTTATCAGTTATATCATGCTCTGATAATCATTCTACATCCAACTGGTTAAATTTTCAAAAAGATGATAAAAACAGCGGCGTAAGCCCTGATACGATATTATTTCCACTTAACCTGCAATGGCAAAATATTTCGATGTATGCTCCTGATCCGGCCTGGCCTGCACCTGCCAAAAAGGACTACTGGCATCGGTATCCGAACCTGGCCCCCAGGGTTATTTACGACCGTACCTACCATGTAACGGTGAAAGATAAATACCTGTACTATGCCTCATCGGGCGATAATAAGGTATATTGCCTGGATGCACATTCAGGAAAAGAGAAATGGTCTTTTTTCACAGAAGGACCTAACCGGGTAGTACCTACCATTTATAAAAATAATATCTATGTTGGTTCGGATGATGGTAATGTTTACTGCCTGAAATCCGGAAATGGCGAATTGGTATGGAGGTATAAAGCCGGAGAGACATCAAGATTATTACCGGGAAATGGAAGGATGATATCGCTTTGTCCGGTCAGAACAGGTATTATTGCCAGGAATGGTAAAATTTATTTTGCTGCAGGGCTTTTCCCGGTTGTGGAAGTATATGTAGTGGCACTTGATGCAGAAACCGGTGAAGAAATATGGAAGAAAAAACAGGATGGTCTTGCGCCCCAAGGCTATCCGGTCGCATCCGACTCTTTATTATACATTCCAAACAGCCGTGCAACCCCTTATGTTTTTAATCTGGAAAGCGGGAAGAAAATCAAACAACTTAATGGACGGGGCGGTACTTACCTGTCCATTACCGAACAGGAAATCCTCCACGGTATAAACCACATAAAAGAAATTACATCCGACGATTTTCTCCTGGCTGCATTTAATGGCCATCGTATGATATTTGACAAAGGATATTATTTCATCGCTACTGAAAAATATCTTACATCTGTTCCTAAATCTGTTAACGACAAAGTATTTGCAGAACGGAAAGAATTAAAAGAGAAACTCAATGAAGCTATAAAGGAATTGAAAAACCTGCGAAAAAATCAAAAAACCAGTAAACCCGGTTTGAAATTTGATAAGCTTTTAACCGAAATAGAGTTTTTATCCCAAAAGATAAATCAGTTAAAAGGAAAAGAAATAGACTGGCGACAGGAAATTGATCAATGTTATATTATGAGTGTTTCCGGTAATGCCGTGATCGTTGGACAGGATAATAAGGTAAGTGCCTTTAGCAGCAAGGATGGAAAACTTATCTGGTCTTCCCCTGTAAACGGCAGGGCTTATGGCCTGGCAATTGCAGGAAAAAAATTGTATGTAAGTACCGATTCAGGCGAAATATATTGTTTCGCTTCCAAGAGAAAAAAATCATCCAAAATTATTAAACAAAATATAACAAAAAATCCTTATTCAGGTGCTATTAATGAAGAATTATATGCCTTGACTGCCAGGAAAATACTAAACAACGCAAAAGTTAAGAAAGGATACTGTTTGGTACTTGATTGTAATGAAGGACAACTTGCCTATGAACTGGCAAAAAATTCTCAACTGACTATTATCGGGATTGAAAAAGATCCTTCCAAAGTAAGGGAAGCAAGGAAAAAATTATCAAAAGCAGGTATGTATGGAAAGCAAGTCACTATTTTTCAGGGTGAATTAAAAGAAAAAAAAATCGCTCCTTATTTTGCAAACCTGGTAGTTTCGGATAGAATGATCTTTTCAGGAAAAACAGAAGCCGAACCAGGCCAAATTTTTAACTTATTAACCCCAATTACAGGCGTTGCTTATTTAGGACAGCCTGATAAATTCCTGAAAATTTCTCCCGGTGATCTGAAGAGTTGGTATAACCCTGACAATAATCTTTCCTGGAATATTGAAAGTCAAGACGGATTATGGGCAACTGCCTTTCGTCCCAAGCTTGAAAACAGTGGAGAATGGACCCATTTGTACGGTAATGCTGCTAATACTTCAAACAGTGGTGACCACCTTATTTCCGGTGAACTGTTACCGCAATGGTTTGGAAATCCGGGCCCAAGAGAAATGACCGACCGGCACCACCGGGCTACGGCTCCTCTGTATAAAAACGGGGTGCTGGTTGTGCCAAAAGAAAACGGAATACTGGGTGTAGATGCATATAACGGCACATTACTTTGGAACCACAATATTCCTGAATTCAAGAAAACAGAAATTTTTAAAGGAGCGGGAATCCTTGTTGCTTCAGATGATATCGTCTATACCATAAGCGAAGACAAATGTTACGCTTATGAATTACGAAGCGGAAAGCTTGTAAATACATTCGGATTACCTCAGATATCAGAAAAAATAAACCATTGGGGATATATAGCTACCCAGGGAGATAAGCTTTTTGGCAGTGGCAGGAAGCCTGAAGCATTTTATCACAAGTACACTTTTGAGAACGGGTATTTGGTCAATTGGGGATCTTTATCCGAACTGGTTACAAGTAAGTTCCTTTTCGCCATGGATCGTAATAACGGTACCGTTCTATGGTCATATCATTCGGGTGTGATCGTAAATTCTGCCATTGCAGTTGGAAAAGATTGTATTTATTTTATTGAAAGCCACAATCCAAAAGCATTGGGAGACCAGGACGGTTTAGTCGGGCTTTCCAACCTTAAAGGGAAATGTTATCTCTGTGCCCTTGACAAGGAAAACGGACAAGTTCGATTGAAAAAACCCTTGGATATTTCCATCTTTCAACATATCATGTACATGGTATATTATGATAATAAAATTTTCCTGGTCGGTTCCAAAGACATTGTACCTCATGTTTGGTACGAAATTTTATGTTTAAATGCAATTAACGGATCTATTATTTGGCATCAGAAGTTTAACTCCCGTTTTTTAGCTGGCGGTACACATGGCGAGCAGGGACGCCATCCGTCCATTCTGAAAAATAATATTTATGTTGAACCGATGGCTTTTAATCTGGATACAGGTGAACCTGTTGAAAACTGGTGGTTGAAAAGACACGGAGGTGGATGCGGAACATTTTCCAGTTCATCCGACCGGTTGTTTTTCCGTGCGGACAATCCGGCTTTCTGTGTAGTTGATATAAGTGATGACGGACAAAAACTTAACCAGGTTTCACGACCCGGTTGTTACATAAACATTATCCCTGCCGGAGGCCTGGTATTGATCCCTGAAGCCAGCGCGGGGTGCACCTGTAACTTTCCACTCCAAATGTCAATTGCTTATGGCCCGAAAACAACAGTTGATCAATAAAATTACAGCATCGGGGTACTTGATCTTATTCGATGCTTTTGATTAAGCTCCTAATTTCTTTTCTTATGCCATCCTCCAGTTCCATAACTTCATGTTCTTTCATGAGTTTTTGAATTCGCTCCCTGGCCCTGGCGTTTATATCTTTTGCTCCTTGTTTTTCCCACTCTTCCCTGAACAGGCGATTCAATATTTTTGGTTGGTATTGGTCTGTCCTCATATAGTTTAAAGTCGTCTCATCGGTCATATAATTGCCATTAAAACTCACTCTTTTGATGGCATCTACAGCCAGGCGGTTTTTATCAAAGGGTATTCCTTTTAGCGCTTTCATGGTAAATGATATAAGTTCTTCGTCAATACCCAGTTGAACGGGACAGAATGCAAGGCCTTCCTGTATATCACCAAAGCCCGCGATACTTGCTGCACCTGTCTGGGCAGGTAAAAGGGTTTGAAATGTCCTCTCCAGCATTGACTGGGAATCGGCAACATAAGTATCTGACCATGGTCCGTGTACATCTACGGGCATGTTAAAGATTTTGTTTGCTACTTCAACAATCCCGGCCGAGATCATGGTTGCTTCTATCGAGCCAGAGAGACCAAGGTAGGTTCTCATGTCCATAGTCATGGCAAGCGGATGCAAAATAATGGGTGAACCAGGATATGCTGTCTGGCAAATGACAAGACCCGCCAGGAGTTCTGTATGTAAAAGCTGGATCATACCGGCCATAGGAAGTGGTCCCGTGGCACCGGCGATTGGCAGGGTTGCTATAAACAAGGGTATACCATACTTCCCTGCAGTCAG
>JAUWBB010000084.1 GCA_030605195.1 Bacteroidota bacterium | reverse complement strand
TGATCCCTTTTTTAAGACAATTGAAAAGTAGTTCATTATCTTCCACCAGGTACCAGAGGTGCATTTGTTCCGGTTCCTCTGTCAGGATGTTGAATGGCCTTACTTGTAGCATTTTCCCATATTTCCGGTGACTTTTATTTGCCGGAACAGGAATATTCTGTATAAAATCAAGAGAGTAAAAATCAGGCTCATTCGTTTCATAGTCTATCGTTTCATTTTGACCGCCGGTCAATTCAATTATTTTGTAAGAAATATTCTGACTGGTCTCCAAAAAAGATTTCCATTTGGCGACTTCATCTGCTTGCGCTGTGAAATAAAAAACCTGTCGTCCTTCTTTGCTGATCTCTATTAACGCTTCTATGATGGCCTTGGCTCTTATGTCATCGCTATTGGCTAATAGTTCATCCGCCAATATGGGAAGCTTAATGGATGATTCCTGTGTTTCAATAAAAGCTAAACGGACGGATAACAATAATTGGATTCGTGTGCCTGTGGATAGTTCGCTTAGATCCTGTCCGAGTTTTAATACGGTATCATAAGCTCTAAAAGCCGGTTCTTTTTTATCCTCTAATCTTAATTCATGCCGCCCGTTGGTTATCCGGTTAAGTAGCTGATTCGCCCTCTTGAATACTTTAGATTGATTTTGTTCCCTTGTTTCTTCTTTCAGTTGATCGATGATCAGCTTTCCTGTAATGGAAGACAAGTTGTTTTCATACAGTTGTTCAAGGTTATTAAGTGCTTCTTCCTGTTCAGTCAAAGCTTCTTCTAAAGCATGACTTTTTTTTGTGTTTTTAATGTTGGTTTCGATTTCAGTAATTTCCTTGTTTATTGCTTCCAGCTTATTTGCATCGGCTTCGAAGCCTTCCATCTTTTCTTGTGCCTGGTCAAAGCTCAGGAGTGCAATTTCTTCCTTATTTAGTTCATAAAAAGAGTGATCTTTCATCAGCCCTTCCTTTTCTGATAACCTGCTCCCCGCAACCTTATAATTCTCTTTTACTTTTTTATAAGCCTCGAGCTTTTCAACAAGTTGCCGGATTTCTTCCTTTTCCCGGTGAGCTATATCCAGTTTTTTATAGATATTTACAAGCTTCTCCGAGAATTTTTTCTTTTGCTGCTCTTGTTCTTTTATCTGTTCTTTTTGACGCCCTATTTCTGCTACTGCATTTTGCCGGGTATTTTCATCTTCCTTCAGTTTCTTCAAGATAGTTTTTGCTTCGGTAGCATCCCCGGCTCTTTCAGCTTTAGATTCACTGAATAGCTTATTGACCTGTTCTAAGTCTTCAGTAAGGGTATTGGATAACTGTTTCTTTTGTCCGGTTAATGCTTCAACTTCAGCATGATTTTTCTGCCATTTATTTACTTTATCTAAAAACCAATAAAGTTCAGCGTAATTTTTTAGATTGGTTGAAGGCAGATCAGGCACTGCCTTTAGTTTTTCCAACCATTCATCACGTGTTCTATTGATCTTATCCAATTGTGGCTGCAATTCTTCAATTCCGGTAGTGTAACCGGTGATTTTATGATTGATTTTATCCTGCCATTTCACCTCTTTTAATTCATTAACCAGTTCTTCTAACTTTTCAGATACGCCTTCTATACTCCATACTTCAGGTTGCTCTAACCCGGTTTTGCCATAATCATGCTCCCGAATTTTCTTTTCTATGGTTGGTTTTGTTGTATAAGCATAAATGGACAGTACGATAATAACAATGATCCCTAATAATCCGGGCCATCCAATAAAATAGATCGATATGGCCGTTAGAATACCCGCTAAAGACAAAACACCAGACCACCATTTAGGAATTCCTGTAGTACTGCTTTGTTCTTGTAGCCAGAAACTCAATCTTTTGATACCCTCATTCAATACTTCGGGTTTTGGATCCTTATCAACAACCTCTTTCTTTAATTCGTTGATCCCGGTTTCCAGGAACTGTTTTTCACTGTTCGTTTTATGAGCATTTTGCAGGAACTTATCCAGTCCGTTTACGTCTTTAAGATTCAATCCTTTCCATTTTTCAGGATCTATTGATTCGTCAATACTCTTCAGCGCCACCCGTTCCATTGCCCGAAATTTTTCGATCTTTTTTTCCGTGTCCTGAATTTTCCGTCCAAGCTCAATTGAGTTTTCAACCCTTTCTTCCTGTACACTTAAAACCTTTTTACTTACACCATCATTGGGTAAATCCAATTTTGACAGGATGTCCTTACATTTCTTTATTTCATTTTCAGCCTTTACTACAGAATTTTCAGCATCCCCTGTCTCCTTTTCGAAATCTTCAATAGCACTGTATTCTTCACCGGTTACTTTATCCAGTACTTTGGGGTATGCCTCATATTCTACGGAAAGTTGATCGAAATATAGCCTGGCTTTTATGTATTCTGTAACCTTCCCATACAAATCTTTCAGACTGGATGCTTTTTTGGCCTGTGCTTTTGTTTCATACAATTCCCGCAGCCTTTCTTCTTCTCTCCTGAGCTCTTTATGTTTTTGTTGTATTCCTTTATGTTTTTCCTTAGCAGTCTTGTAGTTTATAAATTCTTTGGCTCCTTTGTTTTTTATCAGGTCAGCATATCCCAGATTTTGTTGCGCTTCCTCTAAATTATACCCGCCAATGGATTGCCTGACAATCTCCTTCGCGATCTCTTCATCTTTTTCTTTCACCAGCTCGTGAAGGGCAAGCACATAGCGATTTCTGCTTTCCACAGTGGGCAGTCCCGCCAACTCATCATCCTTTCCATTTCGTTGTACCTTAATATTTCCCGATTCGATTTTTACATCCCAGTTTTCCTGATCAATTTCAGTAGAACTTTCAACGTATATTCCATCTGTGTGATTACGCCAGATCACCTGCTGAATAATGCGTGCTGTAGAGCTTTTCCCGGAAGCATTCGGACCAGCAATAATGTTGATATTGGCAGCAAAGCCTTTATATGCTTCCAGCCCCCTGGGAAATCCGGGCATTTTTTGAATGGATAGATCCTTTAGTATGAATGGTATTTTTTGCATTTTGCTGAAATTATTTTACTTGCTGTGATAATAATTCTCCGAGCAGCCGGTTGCACTCCTGTAAAATATTCGCTTTGGCATCTTCACTGGTCATTTCGTTTAGTTTCTCTGCTGCCCGTAAAGGTTGATACGTTCCCGAGTTATTCATTTCATCAGATTTCCCATTCCATTTCTTCAACAATTCATCCAGAAAGGTTGTGGAACGTCCATTCTGAACAGCAAGGATCGTTTCGGCCAACATACCGGCAGGTGAAGGTTCCTTAGCCAGTTCTTCGAGGTTTTCAACAGCCGGACGAATATTATTCACTACTTTCCGGACAGAGAGCCTCGTTCCTGATCCCATTTCCTGCTCATAATCATCGACTATGGGTAATGCCCACGATTCTATTTTTCTGATCGTTGCATGTTCCCCAACCAGACAAATATCATAGACCAAAAAAGCTACTTCTTCAAGTTCCTTAACTTTTTCATTTGCATTATTAAATAAAGCTGAAGTAATTGTATCACGTAACCTCTCTTCGTCTTCAGCATTTGTGATATCTACAGATATGTGCTCATATCGTAGCGGTGACAGTGGAACAGGGGTTGCTTTAATATCATTTGCACCTTCCACCGTTAATAACAACGGACCATGAATTCCCGGCTCTTTAGCACTCATGGCATGGGGTGAACCAGGATACCATATTAGTGGAGCATTGTCCTTTAATTCCTGTGGCTTATGGATATGGCCTAAAATCCATGCCCCAATTGGTTTGTTCGTTAAGTTATTCAACCCAATAGGGCCGTATTTGCTCTCCCTGTTGTCCACATCTCCGTGCAACAACCCGATAGCTGGATAATTGGGATCAATATTGACATTATTAAAATTCAGAAGCGGGTCTTCTGTTACAAACTGTTTGGGGAAAGACCAACCAACAAGCTGAATTTGCTCACCATTTTTTGAAAATGTTTTTACTTCCCATTCACCATTGAATCCCAATAGGTTAACATTGTTATACCTATCACCCTTAACCATCTCCGGAAGCACATCATAATCATGGTTTCCCGCAACCATATAGACTGCTATTTCTGCCTGTTTTAATTTTTCAAAACCGGCTTGCAGATGACCGATGGCTTCATAATACCGGTTATTTCGATCTACTACATCGCCCAAAAGAAGGAGCACGTCTATCTCATTTTTGATTGACCAATCCACCATGCGATTCCAGGTGTATTTTGTAGAACTTTCTTCAGCGTTTTCCGGAACGCTTGAAGCGCTTCTGCCAAGATGAAGGTCTGCTGTTGATAATATTTTTAATGGCATGTGGTTTTTAATTTTCAAGTTTCGTTATTCTATTTAATCTGATGTATTATATTTCAACGGAGAAATTCATTTCCCTGAATTTATCAGAAACAGGAATTTCGTTTTGTTCCTGTATGGCTTTCAGGTTTTTGATTATTTGTTCTTCGGATAATACAAGGTTGTTCCCTACGCCTGAAATCAGTCTCAGTTTGTCCTGCTCGACAATATGAAATGATAAGTTGGCTTCATCAAGTGGTTGCCCTTCGAAAATACTTGTAATGGAATCTATGGCTTGTATCCGGAAGTCCTGATTTGGGTCGAATATTAGTTTCATACTTTTTCTTCAGGTCTATTAATTGTGACTTTAAAATACTCTGCTCCTGTATTATTTTCAAATTCAATATTCGGTTGTGCTTCCAATGCTCTTTTAATTCCTTGTCTGCTTTTGTATGTAAATGGAAATCTGCACGAAGCCAGATGCTGCCATTTGTAAATAAACTATTTTCTCCTTCCATAAATTATAATCTTTAAATCGTTTTAAAATCAATTCCTGCATCTTTCATTTGTAACGCAGTGTTTGTTTTTAACTGGTCGTTACCTTTGAAAAGCTTGTCCAAAGCGATAATCTTTACCGGTTTCCTTTTCAAAGCTTCGTCAATAATATTTTCGTTTACTTCTTCGAGAAGCAATATCATTTCGTTTGTGTTTATTATGAATGATTTATTAATGTGTTCAATTTTGCTGTTAATCTCAAATCCTGATTTTAATAGTAATTCATACACCATATTCTCTATCCTGGCTTCTTCCGACACGGGATCAACAAATATTTTCATTTGTTGTACCAGTTCTTCTTCATTTTTTATTTCCTGCTGACTACATATTTTGAAATTGGAATTGGCAAGTTTTAGGACTTTGAATCCTAAGTCTTGATTACTTTTCTCAAACTGAATTGCACTTTCTTTTGAGATTTTTTCGATTAATCTTCTGATACGAAATTTAGCAATCTCCGATATCGTTTTAAGACCAGCCTTAAACGCTTCACTTCCTTCTTTACATAGTTCTGGCAATTGTACACATAAGTACCTCCTTGTACCATTATCTTCTTTATTTAAATCATAAATTGCTTGCGCAGCAGTTCCCGAACCAGAAAAGAAATCCAAGTAAAAACCACTATTATCATCAATATTATTTATAATAAATCCAAATAAAAATTTTAGTAGTTCGGATGGTTTTGGAAAACTAAAAACACCATTACCAACTAAATCTGCTACTTCTTTTGTTCCATTCTGATTGAATGGACCATTAAGTAAAGAAAGTGGTTTACCTTTTCTTATATTGCCATTCTTATCTTTTAAGTAAACTTTAGCTCTAACACTATATGTTCCATCTTTCATTTTTTTAAATACAACCTCATTATTCTTTATTGCTTCTTCCAATCTTCCCCTTTCCCATACCCACTGTTTTCGTGGTTCTATTTTTTCACCTTTATATTCAATAGTGTATTGAAGATTTTTCCTATCACCCAGGCTATTAGTCATTAAAGGTTGAGTAACATAACCACCACGTATTGAATATTTATCATCTTTATTTTTTCCATATATCTGTATTTGTTCATCAGTAAGCTTTAATTCAATATCAAAAATTTCATACTTGGAATAGCATAAGATATATTCATGTACTTCAATAAATCCCTTCGTTTTGGCACCTGCACCATACTTGTTTTTCCAAACTATCTGACCTACAAAATTTTCCTCATCAAAAATCTCATTCATTAAAAGCCTTAGATTATGGACTTCATTGTCATCAATGGAAACAAAAATCATCCCGTCATCACGTAATAAGTTTTTGGCAAGATAAAGACGAGGGTACATCATATTTAACCAGTTGGAGTGGTATTGCCCGTTTTCTTTGGAATTTTTCCCGTACATACCTTCTTTGGTCATATAACCATCTTCGTCTTTGTCGCCAATACGTTTTTGATATTCTTTTTTGCTTTCCGAAAATTTATCCGCATATATGAAAGAATCATTGCCTGTGTTGTATGGGGGATCAATGTATATCATTTTTACTTTTCCGAAGTAGCTTTTTTGAAGTACTTTCAATACTTCAAGATTTTCACCCTCAATAAAAATATTTTCCGTATCATCAAAATTTATAGATTCCTCTTTTGCAGGAACAAGCGTTTTCGTGGAAGGGCTTTGTAATACCCGGAAAGCATCTGATTTTCCTGCCCAGTTTAATACATACCTCTCATTGCTGAAATTTATATCTTCACCCATAGTCGCTTTCAATCGTTCCCAATCAATTTTACCTTCTGTAAATATTTCCGGCATTAATTCCTGCAAGTTGTCTAATAGTATCTCTCTCGGTATCTGTGATTTCCCTGTCATAAACATTACAATTTTGTAGAATTTAGCAAATCCTTAATTTCAACATCAAGCACAATGGCAATTTCAACAAAAGTTTCAAGAGATGGTTGTCGTTCGTTAGTACACCATTGTGATATTGTTGAAATATTTTTACCCATCTGTTCGGAAAGCCATTTATTAGTCCTTTTCTGCTCAACTAATACGACTTTTAGTCTGTTTATTATGTATCGGAATTTACTCTGCGCCAGCTGGCGGATCATGAGATCCAAAAACATAATCTGATATACAATGAGTTATGCCTCTTTCTAATTACTTCGCGAAGCTATGTTCTTTCTTTTCAATCAATTTTGTACTTACTTATCCAGTTGTTCAATCTTTTTTCGCCTTGTTGGTAACGTTTTTAGGGTCGAGTAGTGTGGATTTTCTTGCACTGCACTGCCAATTTACTACTATGTTTATTTAGTTGCATTTATTTTCAACCTATCACTTCACCCCGCATTACTTATGAGCCTTTGTAGCACGTTTTTATTATTATCATGCCAATAAAATTTCTGCTGGTATCTTCAATCCTTTGTACAAAGACTTTACCATTTTAAGTGTCAATTTCCTTTTCCTGTTAAGAACTTCACTAACCCTGCTTTGACTACCTAAATATTTTGCCATATCAGTCTTTGTCATGCCCATCTGTTCCATTCTGAATTTTATAGCATCAATTGGATCTGGTGGTGCAATGGGATAATGTTTCATTTCATATGACTCAACTAATGTACATAGCAAATCTAATTCATCTCCTTTTGGAGTATCTTTCTTTGCTCCCCATAACTCATCAATCCTTTTGATTGACTCATTGTAATCTTGTTCTGTTTTTATTGGTTTTATTTCCATAATTAAATCGTTTTAGCATCAATTTTATCATATTGTTTATGTGTTCCAATAAATCGAATAAATATCACTTGAAATTCATAGTCAATCGAAACAACAAGTCGATACGTATTACCTTTTATATTAAATACAACTCCTCCTTCTCCGACAATACTTGCATTTTTATATTGCTGTTTGAGTTCATTTAAGTTCTTCCAATTAGAACTCTTTGCATCATGATACCAAGAACGCAATGAGGTTTCCGAATCTGCAAACTCATGATTTTTCCAAAACTCTCTTAATGTTTTAAATGCAATTATTCTCATTATACAAACATACAAAAAATAATTACATATCCCAAATTGGGATTTATTTTTAATAGAGACTTGTGTATAAATATGCAGGAAGGCTTCAGGAAAATGTGCTACAACGCTACGGCGGTCGAGTAGGCAAGGGGAATTTACTCGCTAACGCTCGGTTGAAGCCCCCTCCTGCAAGACGTTTATTATTTGTAATTTGTTTCATATTAGCACTTACCGCCCGCTTGTTTTTAGCCTTAGCGGCTGGTTCATTGTAATTTTAAATTATAGGTATGTTTTGAAATACCCTCCCCTTTCCAAAAAGTTATTTCTTTATTAGAAATTATAATTGAATAGTCACCAGATAAAAAAATGTTTGAATCACACAATGTATTAGGTACTGGATACTCAAGTACATAAAAATTGATGTTTTTATTTTGAATGTTATATATTCCTTCCACTATGCAAGGATATTTCTGTAAACCCATCTGAAGTCCACCTGAAGGAACTTCTTTAAATGTGTCTGCTTTAAAAATAATAGCCTCCCATATTGTATCACCTGAATAGGCACAATATCCCTCATAATACCCATCAGGGATTATTAATTCAACATTAATGTCCTCTTTGTTACAACCAATCAACAGAACGATTGTAATTATTATTAATTCAGGATATCGTGATAAATTATTCACGTTTTTAAGGTATTTTATAATAGCTTGCCGCTGACGTTTTGCCAATATGGGTAGGCGTGGCTTTCGGAGCACGTCATTATCCACCGAGGAAAACGCTGAAACGGAGACGAGATGCTGAATGCAACCACTATCCCGAGCTTACCTATATTTGCTGTTGAACTAAACCTCCCTGCGGTCGGTGGTTTTATGTACCGATCCGCAGAGAAGTTGCATCTTTGTAAGATGTTTAATTAAAAATACATATTATGACAAACTTAAAAAAAAATTTGTTCAAGAAGCCATTCTTCGAAATTTAAGTAACCGCACCCGGGAGGCTTATTGGTGGCACATGGAAGATTATCAAAAATTCCATAGGAAAGATCCTGAAAGCACGGGCATTGAAGAACTGAGAGCCTATTTTCAATCGATGCTAACTGATGGGAACCACAAGCCGGGCAGTGTAAAGATGGGCTATTATGCCCTGCGTTTCCTTTTTGTAAATGTCTATCATAAAGAATGGGCAAAAGAATATCTTCCCACACCCAAAATTGCCAAAACCCTTCCATTGGTACTAAGCCAGGAAGAAGTTTTTGAAGTACTGAGTGTAATAGGAAATTTCAAACACCGGACAGTCATAATGTTTATTTATTCAACCGGTACGCGGGTATCGGAATGTGTAAACATCAAGCTTACCGATATTGATAGTAAGCGTATGCAGGTAAATATTCAGGAAGGGAAAGGCCTGAAGCAACGCGAAGTATCCCTTTCCCCTATTTTGTTGAAAACCTTACGAAGATATTATAAACAGTACAAGCCACAATATTATTTGTTTGAAGGGGCTGGTGGCAAAGGGACCCATCTAGGGGTATCAGCGGTACGGGAAATTTGTAAAAAGGCCCGTTATGTTACTACTGATATAAAAAAGCGTTACACTCCCCACACCTTCAGGCACTGTTTTGCTACACATCACCTGGAACAAGGGACAAACCTACTTGTGATACAACGCTTAATGGGGCATTCCGTTTTGAGCAATACCCTAAAATACCTTCATGTTCAAAAGTTAGTTATCGACCAGGTTGTAAACCCATTGGATAAACTGGATGGAGTGGAGGAGTTATGCAAAAAATAACAGTTTGCGATATTTTAAGGGAATATGGAGGACAATACATCCACAAACACAAAATAAAAGGTCAGCAAAAAGGAATCATTAACCTGCTGTCATCATGCAAAACCGGAGCATTGGGTTCACACTTTCGTCAGTGCGATCATTGCA
>JAUWBB010000387.1 GCA_030605195.1 Bacteroidota bacterium | reverse complement strand
AACATGGTTCTCATTACACCAATGTAAGAGGATTTGAGATAATTATCATGAACACCCGATATTTGATTAACTACATCAGGCTGAAAGATAATTGCAAATAAAGCGGCCAATAAGGTACCTGCCAATAACGACGGCAATGGCGGAACTTTTTTGACAATAATATAAATTAAGAATGCCGGTACGATGAATAATAAGGGTGTAATATTAAAGGTGCCTTCGATAGCGGTAAGAACACCTTCAATATCAGTTTGGTTTGCTTCGAAATCGTAGGTAAATCCTAAAATCAGAAAGATGATCAGGGTAATAAGAATAGATGGACCGGTGGTATATATCATATACCGGATATGTGTAAAAAGATCGGTTCCTGCCATTGCCGGTGCAAGGTTTGTTGTATCAGACATCGGGGACATTTTATCTCCGAAATAAGCGCCGGAAATTATCGCTCCGGCAACAATCCCTTCATTGATACCCATAGCATTTCCTATGCCGAGAAGAGCAATTCCAATGGTAGCTACGGTTGACCATGAACTACCTGTTGCCAGTGAAACAATAGCACAAATGATGACGGAAGCAAACAAAAATATGCCCGGATTCAGGATCTTCAGTCCGTAATATATCATAACAGGAACCACCCCGCTTATCATCCAGGTTCCGGCTAAGGAACCGATTAGAAATAAGATCAGAATGGAAGGCATGGCTGATCCTATGCTTTTAACGATACCGTCACTGATGGATTTCCATTTTAATCCAAGCCGGTAAGCAATCAATCCGGCAATTGCTGCTGCCAGAATTAAAGCCATTTGGTTGGCACCTGATAAGGTATCATCGCCAAAAAACTTTACGTTGAGGGCCAGGAATATAATCAGAAAGAAAATTGGGATAAAAGCCTGAAATAAAGTAGGCTTTTTTATTTTGGAGTTCATGTTAACGGTTAAATATTTTTTTGCGGATTCGTCTGAGGATTTCCACCGGAGCTTCTTCTTCTCCATAGTATCCCTCTCTATATCCATAGCCGTAACCATATCCGTACCCATAGCCATAATAGCCTGGTATTTTAATATCATTAACGAGCAGTGTTATATTCTTCAGTCCTTTTTTGTTGTATAATTCGTTAATAAACAGAACAACATTTTTGTTTGAAAAGTTATGCCTGACAATAAATATTTTGGTGTCGGAGTATTTGGCAAGCAAAATGGCATCGGTAACTATGGCTACGGGTGGAGTGTCGATTACTATGTAATCATAATCCTTATAGATATTAGGTTTTCTCATGTCCAATCCCATTAATAAGGTTTTTTATTCGACATGGCAATGATGGAGGCCAGGTTTGTTGCAATAAAGGTTTTTCCTTCACCACTGATTGTAGAGGAAACGGAAATGATCTTTTTACCGGGTTCGGTAAGCAAATATTGAATGTCTTCCTGATAGAAGCTGTCCGATTTGTAATCCATCCGGTTCCTTTGTTATTTTATGAAATTCAAAACTAAGATTAAAGTAGTTAGGTTGATAAAAACAACATTCCATTTTTAAAAAAGATAATTAAAAGTTAAATTCGCGATTTGTTTTCTCAAAATCATCTAAAATACTGAGTTCAGATTTTATTAAAGCCTACAAACTTAATTATATTTTATTCTTGGAGCAAGAAAATTATTATATGGGAATTCAGATTAAATACATATAAAATTTCATTTTTTGTTTAATTATGATTAATTTGCATTTTAAACAGGACAAAGAATATGGGTGTGGATTTTGATTTTTTTTCTATTGAACCCGGCGACCGGGAACCCAAACAAGGACGGGTTTTGATCTCCGAACCCTTCCAGGGGGATACTTATTTTAAACGTTCAATCGTTTTTTTAACTGAGCATAACGAAGATGGGACAGTTGGATTTGTGTTGAATAAACCCGTGAATATACCTGTTACTGAAATTCTGGATGACTTTCCTGATATTAAAACTGAAGTCTCGATAGGCGGTCCGGTCGGAATCAATACGGTGCATTATATTCATACCCTTGGCAAGATTATTCCAAATAGTGTAAACGTTTATAAAGAAATTTATTGGGGTGGAGATTTTAACGTAATAAAAGATCTTATAAAATCAGGAGGAATAAATAAAAACCAAATACGGTTTTTTATGGGTTATTCGGGCTGGCGGCCTAAACAACTGGAAAATGAAATAAAGGGAAATTCGTGGGTGATCACTGAAATGGAACCCTCGGTTATAATGGAAAACCGGGGCGAAGATATCTGGAAGGAAACGCTAAAGAAATTAGGCAGAAAATACAAATTATGGACAAATTTCCCTGAAAATCCGGGGATGAACTGAAATATCTTCGTTTGTCTGAATTTTAATGGCATTTAGTCCTGCCTTTGAAGCGGCTTGTATATCACTTTCACTATTTCCAATAAACCAGGACTTTTCCGGATCGACCTGGAATCGGGACATTGCCTTTTCAATTAACAAAGAGTCCGGTTTTCGGCATAAACACTTTTCAATGCCGGAATGATGAGGGCAATAATATATTTCTGTTATATCGATTCCATGTTTTTTTAACTCATTCAGCAGATACAGGTGTACTTCTTCTACATTTTTGTGTGTGTAAATCCCTTTGGCAATTCCCCCCTGGTTTGAAATTATAATTAACACGTATCCCATGCTAATAAACCGTTTAAGGGTTTCCACTACCCCGGGATTTATTTTGAATCCGGAGACCGTATAGACATAAGAGT
>JAUWBB010000106.1 GCA_030605195.1 Bacteroidota bacterium | reverse complement strand
TGCAATTGATGTCTTGTTGGGCCACTTTAATGTTTACAAAGTGCAGATTATTATTAACTTATGAGATGTTTTTCAAAACCGTCAACTGAACCGTCAACCACAATAAAAAAGCCCTTGCAGATCATTGATCTTTAAGGGCTTACATTTAAGGAGGTGGTGCCACCTGGAATCGAACAAAATCCTATAATTTAATAAGTGATAGTGAAAAAAGAATTTGCGTGCAAATTGTGTACAAATTCTTTTTCCGATCTTCTGAAACCCAGTCGGGATGGCGAGATTACTCGCTCCCACAATAGTTATTCGCTCCCACAATCCAGGTCTTGGAACCAGCTTCCCGAAAAAACGGGACAGGCATGAAGATTGGCTCTTACTTCGTTCGAGCCAATCGTTCGCTCAAACCTGCTCGTGAGACATTTTGTTCGCTTAACTCACAAAATGATTACTCTCCCGGCTTACGCCGGTCCGACGGGTTTCCTTTTATAGCTTAACAATGACCCTTAAAGGGTCTAGAGCAAATTCCCAACCCCTTCCACTTCAGAACTAAGATCTCTCTTGAAAGGTATACAAACCATTAACATATCATAAATCGTTACTAATTTGACATCCCTCAACAAGACCTCAAGGATATAATCAGGGTATTTCCATATAGCATATGAAAACAATAAGTAAAGATTAAATTTGAACTAAACTAATATCAGCTCGTAAATTAAGTTACCACTTATTTGTCTTGCGTCATATAACCATATAAAGTTACGTGTACATCACTTGAACTATTATCATTGTTTCTTATTTTCAATTTGGATCCCGCCGAAATCACATAACCTGGTGAAAAATCAAACTCTGTTGGTTTGGAATTTGGGACATGCCAAGTCTGACGGATCCGATCTGGTAGTACATTATCACTCTGAATTAATGTAATATCCAATATTCCTGTCCCAGGATTAGTGGGATGAATTATTACTCTAGTTATAACTAAAACACTACCTGTTGGGACTGTAAATAAGCCTGCACTGGTACCGTCTGGATTTCCTCCGTTAACATCCTGAGTTTGACCAGGATTAGCATGAGCACCCAAGCTTACCATCTTTGAAGGCAGAATACGTAATAGATTGCAGCCTGTAAGTAACATACACACTACTATAAATGCAAGGATTTCCGCTTGCACTAACATTAATTTCTTTTTTTTTCTCATATTAACCTCCTTTTAAAAACTTTGTTTATAAATTTATTTTAGGATTTTGTTTCTTTATTGGTGCTATCATTAATAACTAAATGGATAGATTTCTACAGAATGTGATTGCAAAGTGAATTTAAACTTCCCGTTGATATTACAATGAAAATTCTCTTAATTATGTGATAAATCACGACTTATTTAAATACCTCAAAAAAAATCCGAATTAATTTAATAACTAACGCCTCATTCACTTGCCATCATTGAGCGACAGCGAAATGCTGGTCAAGTGCAATGATTTGTTAGCCTGCAATTTGATATGTTTTACCTATTAATTCTGTATTATCTTAAATTTTCTAATTTTAATAAGTAATCGCGATGGGCTTTTTGTAAGTATTGCAGATTATTGAAAGATTCAGACATTGCTTTAATGTTCTCTTCTAAATTCATTCTATGCTCTCTTGTGACCTCTGTTGTAGCTTTATATACTTGCATTAAGCCTTGAATCAATTTCGGATAATCTTTATACGATATTTTTCGTGCATAAAATGCTTTCTCAAATTGAGCAGACTTTTCTATTAATTCTTTAGCACCATTTATTTCTTTAAGGCGCTTTAGAGATTTATACAAATCTATTTGCCAAAGGATGTTCTGCAGGATATCTGCTATGTCTCCTTTTTGCTTATCGATCATAGTTAAAAAAGCATCCATCTTGTGGTTAAATGCACTATGAGTAGTAATAGTTCGGGATATATCTCCATCATCTAGGCTTCTTAATAATTGATCCAGAGCTTTTCTTGTCTGGAAAGGATCTTCCCCGCGATTTATGTTAATCAATTCATGGGTAAGTTTTTTAATTACCTCACCATGCTTTTTTATGTGTTCCTTGTAAACACCCGGAGTTGCTTTTTCCTCAACAAGTTCTCTTACAACTGATTCACTTTCTTTAGCTGCCTCAGCAAATCCCAGGATTTTGCTCATCCTAAAGAAATTATTAGCATGTAATAAGCAATTTTCAATAGCAGCTTCCTTATCAGACGTTTGTTTTACACCAATCGTAAAACCATTTACAGGTATATTGTCAACTACTTCGATAAATTCTACAGAAGCAAGCTCTTTTTCCAAATCACCCTGAACAGGAATCGTTATACCTATCCAACGGTTTTCTCCGGGTTGCATACCAGGAATAATTATTTTTTTATCTAAAACCCTTGTTTTTTGATCTGTTCCTGATGAGAAAACAAAAGCAGGCCTTTTAAAATGTTTCATAAATGTTCGGGAAGGAATATATTCCAGAATCATATCTCTTTTAAAAGTAGCTGCATTATGAAGAACAGCATAATAAGTTATGGATCCTGCTGATCCTCCGGGAGCAGGAGGTGTTGAATATACCCCCATATTGCGTTGAGCTTTATTATTATCGTATAGGAAAGATAAATCTGTATCGGGCCACCCGGGTGCTCGGCCAAGTAATGTTGGTGTAACAACAGGATCGTTTGGTGTATTAATCTCAACAGCCAAACACGTATGGCTTGAAGTAGTTGCAACTAATGTCCATTCATACCCTGAAGCCATAGTTTTAACCTGTTCACCAGCAGCAAAAGCGAGTGTGGGGTCAGGAGTTGTATTGGCATTTACATAGTTACTTCCTGTTCCAAATTCAGATTTCAGAAAATGTAGAGTAACCGTTTCGGCTGAACCTGTACCTTTTCTATGTACCCTGGCAAAAGCAAAATTATTACCAAGGGTTGAAACCTGAGGATTCTGACTTTGAGGCTGGTCATTTGCATTAAATCCTCCCGGGGCATTAGACCTTCTGTTCCAAACATCGCTGGTTGAATAAAATACAGGATGTGTTGAGGGTTCAAGACCTGTATCAAAGGTTGTTGAGTTATCTGTCCAGTCGCGTACATAAAAATCCTGATCATCAGGAATCTGTTGTACGATAAAAAAGAACGGGTCAATAGAAACATTTACATTTGCCGTATTAGCCAGGTTCCTGAGATTATTTGTAACAAAGTTTGCATTACGCTGGTATGCAATCCCACTTGGAAAGTTTGCATTATCAGGTGTATTATTAGCTGAAAATACACCGTAGAAATCTTTTCCTACTGCTGTTAAACCTGCATAGTCACCAAGGTATGGACTAAAAGTAACTGCAGGAGTATTTGAAGGAGCTTGCGACAATGTGTCATCGCTCCAGGTAGCTCCTCCGTCATCAGATTGTCTGAAGTGAGTTTCCCATTGCTGATTGGGAGCAGTTCCTGTAAGTTGCTGGTAAAGGAATCCGATTTCCCCCCTGGTATTAACAGCCAGATGAGGAATAATTGCACTGTTCATTGTAAGTAAATCGGCTGACCAGTTATTCCCGCTATCAGTAGACCTTCTAACATGTATCGTAATAGTATTACCAGCCACTCCGGCAGGCCTGTCGGTAAATGCAATGTATACCGTTTGATGATCTCTGGGATCAACGGCAATACTAAGTCTGTCGCCAATTCTTGCCTGTCCCATTGCAGCTCCTGTATTAAAAGGAACTTCCAGATCTGCAGCAACAATTCTTCCAGCTAACCCATCTCCAGGGTCTGTTAAATCGGCATATGGAGTAGCGCCTTGTCCCCAATCATCATCACGTACAACAACTACATCAAAAGTATCAATTAAAAATGAGCCACCACCAAAACTAGTATAATGCCTGAAACGATCAAATATTCCATAAACAGTTCCTCTCGGGTGAACAGCAGTTCGAATAGGAGGTCCATCCTGGCCAGCAGTAGTTCGTACTTCAAGTCGAATAGCTGTTAATCCGGCAGGAGCGGCAGTAGTTGCATCTAATGATTGTTCAATTGTAGCAGTCTGTCCGGCAGCTGCATTAAAATCATTGTGCCCCATATATAAAAGATCATCATTACGCAATGCACCACCTAAAGGAGTATAAGTGTTAGCATAAGGCTGATCTACATTATTGCGTGTTAAAAGGTTACCCATTGTAGCTGCAGCCAGGTAATTGCTTTTTCGTAAAATTTGCATTTGAAGCCCCATTCCTCCGGTTAATATACCTAAATACAAAGAATCTTTCCTGCTTAACCCTACAGTAATATCGCCGGTCATTCCGTTAAAGCTGGGTACAATATTATTTAACACCCATGTATTCCCACCATCTTGTGAAATAAAGATTGGTGCTGTTAAAAGAGTTCCGGTTGGGTTAGGAGTAAAGGCTGAACCTACAATAACTAAAGGGTTTAAAGGACTTACAGTCAGGTTTGGTTCGCTATCCTGTTCATCTTCATTGCTCAATGCATTAGGAATCATATTCACTACTGTTATATTCTGAGTATATGATATTAGAGGAACTAATAAGCATATCAGTATAATTTGAATTATTTTTTTCATGTTTATATTTTTATAGGGTTATTTACTGGGATTCAATATATTTTTAACATTTTCTAATTCCGAATCATGCAAAAAATCTCTCTTATCTATTAATATAAAAACATTTTTCAGCCCTTCATATTCATCTTTCCGGTTTAATAGAAAGATTCCACGTTTTCCTATTTCTAATTTTGGAGAATTGTACCAATGCACATCATTGCTTGCAGAAAAATACACAAATACCGTTTCTGCACTTGTATCTCCTTTAACGACTTCCTCAATTTCTATCAGCGCTGTTTTCCATGCGGGTGCATGCTCTGATATTTTCCTTTGTTGATTCTTAAAATCTCTTACTTCAACTACTTCACCAAGAACGACTAATTCTGTTTTAGCTAATCGTTTTTTAAGAAGGTCCTTTTTAAATTTTTCCTGGTAGTCGACAATTTCTTTTTTTATTTCATTCTCCCTGTCAACAGGATCAATTTGATTGGCTATAACAGCCAGTGTTTCACCAAAAAGCCAGGATTTAGTAAAGAATACGTGATTTTCGCCAGCTTTTACGGATCCATGTTTTTCAGAATCAATTACTACCGTAATTTCACTGCCTTCAAAATTTTCGTGGCCATCGGAAACTTTTAAAACTTTGTTAACTTTAACTACATAAGTATTTTCAGATTTCTTAACAACTGGTAAATTAGATTCATGAACTTGCACTACCTCCCCCTTGAAGATATAGTCCGTTTTCATGTACAGCTTTTCTTTAACTGTTGTTTTTCTGGTTGGCTGACATTGTATCAAGAATGCCAGCAACAGAATAGCTAGATACTTTAAAATGTCAATTTTTTTCATACTTTTAATTTTTAGAGTTATTATTTAGAGCAATTAGTTGAAACATTACTTTTACTACTATTTTGTTTTAATTCAAATCTCCCATCAAAGCGCACCGCAGAGGGGGCATAACGGTGCAAACTGAGCTGCATGTCAGTCAAAGAGCGAGCTTGCTCGCTGCTTAGGCTGCGAGTCAGCTCCAGCGATTGTTACGCGGCGCTGCGCGATGCCGTGAAATCGCTGAGTGCGTAGCTCAGCTCACCTTGTTAGGCGCAGTCCTGTAGCAACTTAGCAAGGATATGCTATGCTACTGTGGCATAAATAGTTGCCGCTACGACATCAAAATCTATATCATCGTCGCTGAAAGCGACAATATCAACTTCGGGTAGCATTGGTCGCAAGCCATTAAAAGTTGCTATCTCGAAACCAGCTGGCCCTAAATTGCCTGACTCTCTCGCAAACACAAATGTCGCGGTTGTTCCCACTGAGGCTGATGGGTGATGATGTCGCACTTGTACCTGAAAGTACTTGCCAGCTTTGCCACGAAACTGGATAACAATATTAACGATAGGATAACCACCGACATTGACAACCCAATGAAATGGATTATGTTGCCCTCCTTTACCTTCCTCAACCGTATGACAGGAAATGTAACAAGGCCTTTGACATCTGCTTCGACCAGATAAGTCGAGTGCCTCCAGTTCCTTGATAACTTGCTTTTTGGTTTCTGTTGCCATCTTGCACCTCCTTTTAATGTGCTATTAACTAATAACTTACTATTACCTCTCTCCGCCTAACATATTCAATAGCGGCATTAAAGTAACTTAGGTTTATAGCTTAAAAATTCTTATAGTAGCCATGTTCTAATAAAAAGATGAATTATGCACAAATATATTTTTTTGTATTTCAGATATATACAAAACACCGCTTAATCTCCAACTGTTTTTAGGGGGAGACAAAGAGTAGGTAATATGAACAATCGAAATAGAATAACAATCATCAGTACTATTAAGTATTGCATGTTAATTTTCTTTCTATCAATTTCTCTTTCTTTATTGTTTATACCAAAATCTCCGAAAAATCATTCTCTCGTATATATGTTTTATAACATCCTTTGGTTTATTCCCATTCCTTAATTCCGAAAAACCGCGAATTGTGACACTTTTTTTCAACTTTTTTTCAACAAAATTGTAATCAATATTGATTCTAAATTATATGTGTTGATTATCCGGCATTTAAAAATTCATGAAATTTTGTGGTTTATGGAGGGCGTCCTGAAAATTTGTGTTCTTTGAAACCGTTGGGATATTCCTCCGCATGGATAAGATTGGTTCTTTTTTCATGGAAAAAGTTGCGGTGGTTCTATATTATTTCATGGGTATTTCACAGGGCTGGTACTTGACAGCTTGTATAAAAATTATTCTTAGTAGCAGACTTTCATCTATTACAATTTTGTAGATCTTTAGATAAAAGTGGACTAATTGGGGTGTAAAATTAAGAGACCCCAGTAAGGGTTAAAAAAGTAATCTGACCAACAAAGAAACGTCCCTTTTTTTTACTGCTCAAATACACGGGAGGATAAAGATAAATTTTTCAAGCCTAATTTACGATTACAATTGTTTGGGGAGATTACTCTCCCGGCTTGAGTCGGACGAGTTTTCCTTTTATAACTTAATCTGCAGTAAATTCTCCTCCTTAGATAAGGAGGAGTACCCGACCGAAGGGAGGGAGAGGTGGTTGGAAAGGAAACCAGTCTACCATCGTTAATCAGTGAAAAAGCAAATAACCGACCCTGAAGGGTCGAACAACAATAGCCCCGGGCTCGTCTTGTGAAATTGAGCAAAAGCTCAAGCGATCTTATCGCTATTTCACAGGGTAGGCCCGGGGTAAGGTACAGCAGCAGGAAAAGCGGTGCAACTACCAACCCAAATCAAGGCATATCAAATCCATGCACCGCAAAGCACAAACCAAACTAAATTACACTTAAACCATATTGGAAAGCATTAATAGCCAAAGGTATATGGGTCTTCCGGGCAGGAACTCATGAATATATGTGATAAGTTTTTACGCAGTCTGATTATGAGCATTGGTTGTTTAGACATAAACGACCTCCTTTAAAATCTGTGGTCCAATATACGGACTCAAACCATTTTTTGTGACTATCTCAATTTTTTCATTCTTAAATAATTGTTCCAAATAATCACAGACAGACATAAAATTGTCAAAATTTTCTTTTTCCGGGGATAAATCAATTAATATATCAATATCACTATCCTTTCTCTGTTCTCCCCGTGCATACGATCCAAATAATCCTATATTTTCAATCCCAAAACGATTCAAGTCTGTTATATGCATCCTAATGGTATTTAATATATATTCTCTCGTAATCATTCAAAATCATTTTGTTGCAAATATAATCAAATCCCTCATTCATCATTCCAAATAATATTCGCAGTCATGTAGATCCGATTTTTAATCGGATAGTTTTCTTCTAAAAACCCCGACAGGGTTCTGCCAAAAGGCATACCTTCGGTAGAACCATTTCGTGAACAAAGTGAACGGAATGTCTCATGAGCAGGTTTGAGCGAAGGACTGTGGGAGCGAATAAACCCTGTCGGGGTTAAACTTTCGGAATTTAATCTGCAGTAAATTCTCCTCTCCCATAGGGATCCCTTCGGGGCTTAGATAAGGAGGAGTACCCTGACGGTACCGTCAGGGGGAGGTGGTTGGAAAGGAAACCAGCAGGAAAAATGGTGCAACTACCAACTCTAAACCGTGGCACGGTTAGAACCGTGTCACGGGTAAATCAAGTCCAATCAGATCCATACACCGCAAAGCACAAACCAAACTAAATGACATTTAAATCATATGGGAATTCCTTTTATAGCTTAACAATGACCCTGAAAGGGTCAAACAACAATAGCCCCGGGCAACGCCCGGGGTAAGGTACAGCAGCAGGAAAAGCGGTGCAACTACAAAACTAAATCACGGAATATCAGATTCATGTACCGCAAAGCACAAGCCGCTAAGCAGCTATTGATTTATATCTTAAACCCAATCCTCTCGCAAAGCGACTCTCCTCCGGAATTGAAATATTGGGATACCAGGGCCACATCTGAAAGGCTACGGGCATAAATATAAGTATGATCGGTGTACTCGTCTTCGTAAAAAAGATGATAAATAATCGGTATTGTATGATCCTTATACTGGCTGGCAACTTCCCGGTCAAGACCGAGGTAGAGATAACCACCGAACATCCGCAACATATCTTCGGCTCCAGCAAAGATCGCATCGGCAAAACCACAAATGGTAAGTTCTGTTTTTGGAGGGTGGCTGGAAAATCCGGTGTAAGTGAGCACATAACTCAGGAGTAAACTGAGCACCTATTTCCGACCAGTTTGAACAACTGATTCTAAATCATAACTATCAAATTATCAATACATAATGATTAGTTAGATTTTAGAAATAGTGACTGCTCACTTTGAATCGGAATTAGGTGCTCAATATGACCGGAATTTGCATACTGGGAATTTTCA
>JAUWBB010000310.1 GCA_030605195.1 Bacteroidota bacterium | reverse complement strand
GGTTGTTGTGGTTCTGTTTTTCCTTATTTCGAAAGAGGTTCTTGGACCAATGCCGACATTTGAGCAATTAGAAAATCCTGAAAACAATCTTGCTGCCGAGGTATATTCTGAAGATGGTTTTTTATTGGGGAAATTCTATATACAAAACCGTACCTGGACCAAATACAGGGATATTTCCACGCATATTGTTGATGCCCTGATTGCCACCGAAGACATAAGGTTTTATAAACATTCGGGAATTGACCTAAAGGGGTTGGCAAGAGTTATTGTCCGCACTTTTTTAATGGGACAACGACAGGCAGGAGGCGGAAGTACCATAACCCAGCAGTTGGCGAAAAATCTTTTCCCAAGAGATACAACTTATTACCGGTTTGGTTTGTTAAGGAAGGTTAAATTAGGTACAACCAAATTCAAAGAGTGGCAAACTGCTGTAAAACTAGAAAAACAGTACACCAAAGAAGAAATCATTACCATGTACCTGAATGTTTTTGATTTTCTTTATCAGGCAGTTGGTGTCCGTTCAGCTGCTTCTGTTTATTTTAATACTACTCCCGATTCACTGAATATCGAGCAATCAGCCATGTTAATCGGAATGGCAAAAAATCCGGCCTATTACAATCCAATCCGCAGAAACGATGAAACCTTAAAGAGAAGGAATATTGTATTATCCCAGATGGTTAAATACGGATACCTTGCAAAAGAAGTTTATGATTCGCTTAAAATTTTACCTATAGAGCTGGATTTTCAAGAAGAGAGTCATATTTCCGGATTGGCTACGTATTTCAGAGAATATTTAAGGACCACAATGATCAAACCCGAACCAAAACGACGTTTTTTTCTTTTTAATGACCAATTTGAAGAGGCAGTTTATGAATGGGAAAACAACCCGCTTTACGGTTGGTGCCACAAGAATCACAAACCGGATGGTTCCAATTATAATTTATACAGGGATGGGATTAAAATATATACAACGATTAATTCAAAATTGCAGCAATTTGCTGAAGCGTCGGTTAGGGAACATCTGGCAGAACTTCAGGAAACATTTATGGAAAAAGTTACGGAATTGAAAAACCCGCCCTTCTCTGATGATTTGGAAATAGAGGAAATTGAAGGGATTATGGAATCGTCTATCAGAAGGACTGACCGGTACAGAAGTTTACGAAATGTCGGTGTTATTAATGATTCCATATTAGCTGTTTTTAATACTCCGGTTGAAATGACTGTTTTTTCGTGGGACACAACGGAAATAGATACGGTAATGTCCCCTCTTGATTCAATTCTATATTATAAATATTTTGTAAGGTCGGGCCTGATGTCGATGGATCCGCATACAGGTTATGTAAAAGCTTACGTGGGTGGCCCTGATTTTCGCTACTTTAAATTTGATGCTGTAAAAACTCAAAAACGACAGGTTGGCAGTACGATTAAGCCGTTTCTGTATACATTGGCCATGCAGGATGGTTATTCACCCTGCTATAAGGTTCCAAACGTTCCTCAAATCTTTAAGGATAATGATTCAACCTGGACCCCTGCAAGTTCGGGCAGAAAAGAATTTTGGGGAAAGATGGTAACCCTGAAATGGGGTTTGGCAAATTCTGAAAATTATGTTTCTGCCTGGTTAATGAAACAATTTAACCCACAGTCGGTTATTGAAGTAATGCAAAAAATGGGAATTAGCAGTCCTATAGACCCGGTGAACTCCGTTTTCCTTGGCACTTCGGATATTACTCTGTATGAACTGGTTGGATCCTATGCGACCTTTGACAACAAAGGAGTATATACAGAACCAATATTTGTAACAAAGATTGAAGATAAGGACGGTAATGTACTATCAAAATTTATACCCAGGATCGAAGAAGCCATCAGTGAGGAGAATGCTTACCTGATGCTGAATTTACTTGAAGGAGTGGTGAAGGAGGGCACAGCCGGCAGGTTACGATGGAAATATGAACTGATGAATCAAATTGGGGGGAAGACAGGTACAACCCAAAATCATTCCGATGGTTGGTTTGTTGGAGTAACGCCAAATCTGGTTACCGGCATATGGACCGGCTGGGAAGACCGGAGCATTCACTTTGATAATATAGATCTTGGTTCGGGTGCTAATATGGCTTTGCCTGTTTTTGGCCTTTTCATGAAAAAAATCTATGAGGATGAAATATTTGGGATAATGGAGGCTGATGAATTTGAACATCCCCTGCAATTTAATATTGAACTGGATTGTGATAAATATGAACTGGAACACAACCAGGGAGATTTTGATTTGATTGACAGGGATATTTAAATATAGTTTCAAGTTGCAGGTTGCAGGATTCTTGTTTCTGGTTTTTGGCTCTTGGGTTCCGGTTCCGTTTACCTAACCTTTGGAGTTACACTAATAGTTCAAAAATCTTTTCTGCCCCTACGTTCCCAATCCGCTTGCGAAAATGCATCAAGTCATCGGAATCACAGGGAAATTTCTTTTGAAATTGTGCTTCTCAGGAAAAATATTTAAAATCTTAAAACCGAAAAAAGAGAATAATAGTAAGGTTTGAAAAGCAAAAAAATGTATTAAAAGTCATTTATGAATATTGCTTTTTTTGATTTTGACGAAACCCTGACAAAAAAAGACAGTTTTATGCTTTTTATGAAATGGATTTCATCAGGAAAGAAATACTTGTTGGGATGGAGAGTTAGGTTTAGTATATTTATTCGTTTTTTGTGGGGGGCATGAGTCTTTAAATAAAAGTTGGAAATCCGGTTTGGAGTAAGGTGCGTTATGTATTTCTGGGATTTATACTACGCGGGAGATGGCTGAAGTGGCAAATGAAATGCTAAATGAAATTCAAAAATACGTTGAATCCGGAGATACCTTATTAGCTTTTATTGAACTTCCCATGGTTCACTACCTTACAAATACCCGACCTTATCTGAGTACTTCCTGGCCAAAGCTCCTGTATTCCGATAACCTGTTTAAAGAACAGTTGTATTGTTCTGCAGAGAGGAAAACATTACCTGTAGTGATCCGGCAAAAAGTAAATATGGGGCTTACAAACCGGCCGGAAAATCGTATGGATAATTATACTGAATATATAAATTCCTCTTAATATAGATTATCCAAAAAGTTCCCTGACTAATTTTTCGACTCGGTTTACAAACCGGAATTGAATATTAAACTTTGAAAAGTCAACACCTTTTCGGTTATGTTTGGCTATAAATATTTTTTTAAAACCAAGCTTTTCAGCTTCCCGAATTCTATTATCTATCCGGTTTACAGCTCTTATTTCTCCTGATAAACCTACCTCACCGGCAAAACAAATATTTTTGTCAATTGGTATATCCAGATTGGAAGATAAAATGGCGCTTATTATCCCTAAATCAATACCCGGATCTGTGACTTTTATTCCACCGGCAATGTTCAGGAATACATCTTTTGCTGCCAGTCTGAAACCGGCTCGTTTTTCGAGTACAGCAAGCAACATACTAAGCCTGCGGAGATCAAAGCCTGTTGACGAGCGCTGAGGTGTTCCATAAACAGCTGAACTGACCAACGATTGTGATTCAATCATGAAGGGCCGTATACCATCGATGGTAGCACATATAGCAACACCGCTTAATTGTTCATCGGTTTGAGAAATGAGCAACTCGGAAGGATTTTGAACTTCAACCAGCCCCGAGCTTCTCATTTCAAAAATAGCCAGTTCAGATGTTGCTCCAAACCGGTTTTTTACAACCCGTAATATCCTGAACATGTGGTTTTGGTCTCCTTCAAATTGTAATACCGTATCTACAATGTGTTCCAATACTTTTGGCCCTGCCAGATTACCTTCTTTATTAATATGCCCGATAATAATCATTGGGGTCGATGTCTCTTTTGCATATCTTAACAGATTTGCGGCGCATTCCCTTACCTGTGAAACACTTCCCGGGGAGGATTCAAGGTCGTCGGTGTAAAGGGTTTGAATTGAATCCAGAATAAGGAGATCAGGTTCTATCTTGTCAATTTGTAAATAGACGTTTTCAAGGCAAGTTTCATTCAGGAAATAGCAATGTTCGTTTGTTAATCCAAGCCTTTCGGAACGTAGTTTTATTTGCTGGTT
>JAUWBB010000002.1 GCA_030605195.1 Bacteroidota bacterium | reverse complement strand
AAAGTATGTATAGCAGAGAGCAATGTTGTAACCGTAACAATTAATGATGTAGATGGCGGCACAATAGCAGCAGATCAGACAATCTGTAACGGAGACGATCCTGCAGCCTTTACGAGTACAGTTGATGGCAGTGGCGATGGTGTTATCACTTACCAGTGGCAGGATAGTCCGGATAATGTAACCTTTACCGATATAGGCGGTGCAACCCTGTCCACTTATGATCTTGGTATTTTGGCTGCAACTACATATTACAAACGGATAACTACCAGCATATTGAACGGGAAAGATTGTACGGCAGAGAGTAATGTCCTGACAATAACAGTTAATCCTGTTCCGGTGATCTTAACCGGACAGGTTAAGACAATCTGCAGTGGAGAAGCGGTGAACTACGAGGTGTTACTGAATCCGGCGAATACACCGGCAGGCACACTGTTTAACTGGGCAGCCCCGACCATGTCGGATGCATCAGTACAGGGTAGTGCAGGCATGAATGTTGCAGCCGACCCGGCAGGGACATTACATATTACAGATGTCCTGGAGAATAAGACAGGCGCTGCAATTGCTGCAACCTATACTATCACACCAATAAGCTCAGCTGGTTGTGATGGAACTCCGGTTGATGTGGTTATTACAATCGATCCTGAACCAATACTTGATCCTGCTCTTGATATATCAGTATGCAGCGATGCAGCCAGTGGTTTGACACTTGATGTTGCCGGTGGGTCAGTATCTGCAGCAAATTATAACATAACAAATATTAATGTAGCCGGAGGTCTTGCGGCTGATCCTGGTAATGCTACATTTGGAATTGGAAAGCCGGCTAATGTATTGGCAGGGGATATCTTTACTAATACCACATCAGGTACTCTGAATGTTATTTATGATGTAGTTCCTGTTAGTGCTAATGGTTGTGAGGGTGAGTTGGTTCAGGTAACCTTAACGGTCAACCCGTTACCAACAGCAACAGAACCAACAGTAACTGATATTAGTTGCCATGGCGGAAATGATGGGGCAATTAATCTTTCTGTTTCTGGTGGTGCAGCTCCTTATTCCTTTGCATGGACCGGACCTGATGATTACAGTTCCGAGGATGAAAATCCTGGTTCCCTTGGCCCTGGTGTATACAATGTTACTGTAACCGATCTAAACGGATGTACTGCTATTGCTACCGCTACTATTACCCAGCCAGATGCTATAAGCATTGTTGTGGATAACATTGCAAATGAAACATGCACAGGTTGCAGTGATGGTGCAATTGCTATTTCTGTTTCAGGTGGAACAGGACCATATACTTATGCATGGAGCACTTTAGACGGAAGTGGTCTTATACCTGGTGCTGAAGATCAACCCGGATTAACAGCCGGTACTTATGAGGTTACTGTTACAGATGATAATGATTGTATTGAGACACTTTCTGCTGAAGTAATCAATCCATTAATGGTTATAAACACTAACGATGCAGAGATAGGTAGCCTGCGAAATGCAATTAATTATGCGAATGGGCACCCTAATAATCTTCCAATAATTGATGAAATCATTTTCAACATTCCTGGTGCTGGGCCACACATTATCAGTCCTGGATCTCCTTTCCCTGTTATAACCGAATCAGTTATTATAGATGGATTCTCACAAACAGATGCAATTTATATTCCAAATTCCCCTGGACAGGCACTTGCTTCAACACTTAAGATCGAAATCGATGGAAGTTCTGCCGGTGAATCTGGAACATGTTTTTCGATAAATACAGACCATTGTACGATCACTGGACTTAATATTTATTACTTCTCACAAAATGGAGTAGAGATAATTGGCTCAGGTGCAACAGACAACACAATTCTTGGTAATTTTATTGGTACAGATATTACTGGGAATAATAGCCAATACAATTTAGACAACGCTGTTGTTATTGGTGACGGTGCATCAAATAATTCAATTATTGGTAACCTTTTATCAGGTAATTTAAGTGGAGGGATATATATTCACGGCTCTCTAACATCTGATAATCAGATTATTAACAATCTTATCGGCACTAAATCATCAGGTACTGCCCTATTAAGTAATAGAGATGATGGGATCAATATATTTAATGCCTCAGATAATCATATTGAAGGAAATGTATTATGCGGAGCAGGTAGAGAGCCTTTTACTGGAAATAACGGCATAGAAATATATGGAAGCTCAGCCAGTGGCAATACAGTGACCAATAATTTTATTGGCACCAATTCCATTAGCACAGCAGATCTCGGAAATGATTTTAACGGAATTCAGATAAAGCGAGATGCCCATCATAACACGATTGGACCTGGAAATGTAATATCTGGAAATAGCAATCATGGAATTCTTATTGAAAGCGACGAAGGGGAGGGAGGAACCTCAGCGGACTACAATGAAATCATTGGCAATTTCATTGGGACGAACTCAAATGGAACTGCCCCGCTTGGCAATACTGGGTGCGGAATCATGATAAAGGATAATGCAGCAAATAACACAGTAGGTCCTGGAAACGTAATCTCAGGAAATTCCGAGAACGAGGTTCAGATTGTTGGAGTGGGTTCCTCAGACAATATTGTCACAGGTAATTATATTGGGACCAATGCGGCCGGTGATGCACCATTATCTTCTTTTAATAATACTTCAATTCAGATAGCAGGTGCTCCTGATAATATTATCGGACCTGGAAATGTGATATCCGGAAATCACAACGGGGTAACAATCACATTTGATGGAACGGATCCGGAGAATGCCACGGGAAATGTGATCAAAGGTAACCTGATTGGAACCAAGGCAAATGGATTAGAACCCATAGATGACATTAACAGAGGTTTTTCCGGTATCGAAATACATAATGCAGTAAACAATACCATAGGCGGATTGGTGGCGGAAGACAGGAACATCATCTCCGGGAATCAGCACGGGATCATTTTAGGTTTTAATGGGAGGGACAATGAAGTCATTGGTAACTTTATCGGTACAGACAAATATGGATTGACATCCATAGGAAATGAGGAAGGGGTAAGGATCGGAGATATGACTACCGGAAATATCATTGGTGGGAATTCCTCCGCATCAGCAAATGTGATCTCAGGTAATGAGCAGAATGGTGTTTCCATCGTTGAGGGATCATTTGGAAATACAGTTCAGGGGAATTTGATAGGTTTAAAAGCGGATGGCGTAGAACCTCTTGGTAATTTACATGATGGTCTGGGCATTCAGGGGGGGAAGAACAATTTAATTGGAGGAACAACCCCGGAGGAACGAAATATCATTTCAGGAAATCAAATCGGTATTCGGATCTTAAGTTCAGAAGATTTCATAGCTTCCATGAATCTGATCAAAGGTAACTATATCGGTACTGATATAAGTGGAGCACTTCCTGTTCCAAATACACAACATGGAATATATGTACACGGAAGTGCTTCCAATAATACAATTGGTGGAACTACCTCTTCCGAGCGAAATATTATTTCCGGTAATGGTGTTGATGGTAATTCACATGGTATAGTTTTATCTGATGAGGGCACTTCTTTAAATAAAATTTCAGGTAATTACATTGGCCTTGATGCAACAGGTAAAACTGCGCTAGGAAATGCAGGTGATGGAGTTCAAATAATTAATGGCGCATCCGGTAATATAATTGGTGGAACTACCTGGCAGGAAAGAAATGTTATATCCGGTAATGATGTGACAGGGATTGCCATATACGGGGATGCATATGAAAATAAAGTGCTTGGAAATTATATTGGACTTGATGCTACCGGAACTAAAAACATTGGGCATCCCGGAGGCACTGGAGTTTACTTTGGCGTTGGTGCACATGATAATTTAGTGGGTGGATCTACTCCCGATTCCTCAAATTTCATTTCCGGTAATACCGGCTGGGCCGGTGTGGCTATAGATGGTCCCGGGACAGATAATAATGTAGTTACAGGCAATTTGATGGGTATCAATGTAAATGGTGAAGCCGGGTTTGGAAACCTGATTGGTGTCCGGATATATAATGGAGCATCCGACAATCAGATAGGAGGTATGGAAAATGGTAAGGGGAACCTGATTGCTTATAGTAAGGAAGACGGGGTATTGATATACAGTGATGAGGGCAATCTAAATGAAACAGTTGGCAACCTGATCCTCTCCAATTTAATTCATAGCAATGATAGCCTTGGTATAGACCTCGGATACGACGGAGTAACAGAAAACGATGAAGGGGATATTGATGGCAGTCCAAACAACTTACAAAACTATCCTGTTCTTGATTCCATTAGTTTTAGTCCTGGCACGGTTACAGTAGGAGGATATCTGAACAGTACTTCGGGTACTGAGTTCATCCTGCAATTCTTTGCCAGTAAGGTGGGTGATCATTCAACACACGGGGAAGGACAAACATACCTTGGATCAGAAATTGTAACAACTGATGGACAAGGAGATGCATCCTTTACCTTTACTTTCCCCATATTTGGTACCAGTGGCCAGGTAATCACGGCCACAGCAACCGATCCGGATGGAAATACATCGGAGTTTTCAAAAGCCATTGGAGGAGTGAAATACCACATAATTACCACTATGAGCGAGCAGCCGTTTCATTTTAGTGTGAATGAGGATGGTGTTCCGAATATTACCAGTGGTGATGACATCGATGCAGTGGAGAGCGCATTCCAGACCTGGTCGGATATTCCTACGGCAGATATCCAGTTTATTAGTGATGGTACAACGTCAGCAATAAATGCCTCTGCAACCGATGGGGTAAACCTGGTCACTTTCAGGGATGAACAATTTCCTTTTGCCCCGGGTGTGCTGGCCATTGCAGCCAAAACACTGATGATTACTGATCCTTTAAGTGAGGAGGCTGAAATAGTGGATGCCGATATTGTGTTCAACCCATATTATGTGAATCATACAGAGCATAATCTGGGCATAGCGGATGGCCCTCTCTCCGATACAGGATTTTTTGATATTCAGAGTGTTACTACGCATGAGATTGGGCATATATTGGGCCTTATTCATACAGGTGTGCCCACTGCTACCATGTTTTTTATGATGAGCAGGGGCACAGAACTTCGAACCTTAGAAAAGGATGATATAGCCTGGGCAAGCTATCGTTATCCGGGGCCGGATTATAGTAGCTCGTATGGTTTCATTTCAGGCAAGGTTACCTACGGTGATATTGGAGAATCTGGTCCCCCAGCGACTCATCCGCCCGTAGCCGGTGCCATGGTTTTAGCAATAGATACAGCAACGCAGGGAAAAATTCATGCCTATACTGATGCCGATGGCAATTATACTGTTCCCGTACCTGTTAGTGGTGCAGGTTCAGAGTCATACTGGATTCACATACAGCCTCTTGATGGGGATGTTTTCGGATATAACCTGAGACCCGGAAATATCAGTTCATATATTTATTCAAATACGGTTTATACCGATTTCCCGAATGAATTTTATAACGGAATAAATGAAGGAGCTACTGATCTTCTTGATACAATAACAAAAGCCACACCTGTACTGGTTTCTGATGTTGATTCGGCTGTAGGTATAGATTTAATTACCAATATAGATGATACCCCTCCATATATTTTGGCAGTCTCAACATCAGATACCATATATAGAGATACGATATATATAGATACGGTTGATGTTTTATCAAATATTATTATTAAGTTCTCTGAACCTGTAGATTTGAACACATTTACAGATACAACCTGTTATCTTATTTGGGGAAACGGATCTCTTGGCGGAAGTTATAACCCTCTGGGGGACAGTACACATATAATCCTCTTTACACCAGAAAATCCTATGTTTTATGATACCGAATATAGTCTTCATCTAACAGAGGATATTACTGACTTAAAATCCAATTCACTCGTTATCGTAAATGAGATTGTTAGTACTTTTAAAACTGAACTAGCAGATACACTAGATCCTACTGTAGAAGATATTATTCCTGAAAATGGGACGGATAGTGTATTCGTTACATCAGAGATCCTTGTATTCTTCTCTGAACCTATGGACCGAACTCAAACAGCAGAAGGCTTTACACTCAGTTGCGAAGGTACTCAAGAAGTAGAAGGATCCTATGAATGGAATCCGGAAAATACAATGCTGACATTTACACCATTGAGAAGTCTGCTGGAGGATACAGAATACTCGATAACATTATCAACGGAAATTACTGACCTGTCTGGAAACGCGCTTGAAAGTGACTCTATTATCACTTTCAAAACAGTACCTGAAGCCCCTCCCGAAATTCTTTATCTGGGGCCGGAAGGTAATGAAGTGACAGTTGAAACTCCGGTAGTGGTTGATTTCAGTGAACCAATTAACACAGCAACTATAACACCATTAACGTTTAAATTGCTTGGATTTGATGGCACCCAGGTTTCCGGTTCCTTTGAGTTTCTTATGGAAGATTCACGGGTGGTTTTCAGGCCTGATGAAAATCTGAATTTCGGTGAAACTTATGACATATTACTTATTGGATGTAATTGGAATGGTGATAATTGCAACGATCCATGTATTTATGATGTCTCAGCATCACCTTTACCGTTGGCATCTGATAGAACTGCTACCTTTACAACTGCAGCCGAACCAAGTGTTCCACATATTGATTACCTCGATCCTCCCAGTGGAGTGATAGGTTCTGTGGTTACTATTGCCGGTTCCGGATTTGATCCCAATCCAGGCAATAATACAGTAATATTTAACGGAACAACTGCAGCAGTTAATAACTCATCACTTTCAAGCCTGGCAGTTAAAGTGCCGCTTGGGGCGATTTCCGGACCGGTGACTATCTCGGTAAATGGCAGTGATCCGAGCAATGAAATGTATTTCTATGTTATCCCGCAATCACTGATTCCTTGTGATGAAATTCTTGCAAATGTGAATACAGGCTCCGGGTCACGGGATGTTGCAGTCACACCTGATGCTGCATTCGCGTTCATAACCAATTCAGGGTCAGGTACGGTTTCTGTAATTGGGATGAGTAGCCTCGCGACTATTGGTGATCCTATTCTCGTTGGTGATACACCTTTGAAGATAGACATAAATCCTGAAGGTACTTTGGCTTATGTAACCAATTTTACATCTCACACCGTTTCTGTAATAGATTTGCAAGACCTTGACGGAGATGATGAATATGATGTAATAGAAACTATTCATGTTGGAGTAAATCCCTATGGAGTGGTGGTATCCCCTGATGGTAAGGTGTATGTGGCCAATTACACTTCAGAGAACATATCTGTGATTGACGTTGACCCAGCCAGCGGCGGGTTTAACCATGTAATTGCAAATGTGAATACAGGAACGCGGAACAGGGATATTGATGTTACACCGGATGCCGGTCTGGTATTGGTTACAGGAGATAATGGATTGACGATAATCAACAGTGATCCTGCTGACATAAACTTCAACAGTGTAATTGCCAACGTTAATTCAGGTTCGGGGACAAGGGATGTAGAAGTTACGCCGGATGCCGGTCTGGCAATCGTGTCTACTATGGATGGTAACCTTCTGGTCATTGATATATATCCCACCAGCAACTCATTCGGTGCGGTTATTGCCAATGTAAATACCGGTTCCAGGGCCAGGGATTTGGAGGTCAGTCCTGATGCCATGTTTGTTTATGTAACGAATGATGATGGAACAGTTTCTGTTTTAAAACTGGATTTTGGTGGAGGTGGTGGTACAAACACATCCTACTATTGGGATATTACTCTGACACTACACAATACTATTCCTGTAGGAGATGAGCCGGAAGGAATTATAATCGATCCTTATGCCGAAAAGCTTGTTGTTGTAAATTCAACTTCTCCAGAGGGCAGCGGAACTGTTACAGTTGTTGATCTTTGCTGCGGGCCGGTATCACCTTTGAAATCGATTGGAGACCTGATAATCAACATTCAAAATATGGTCAATGCAGGCATTATAACCCATGGCCAGGGGAATGCTTTGATTACTAAACTAAATCAGGCCCTGAATAAGTTAGAAAAAGGCCAGACCAAGGTAGCAATAAATCATCTTAATGCCTTTATTAACCAGGTAACCGGTCTGATGTATGGTGGTGAAATTCCTGCAGAACAAGCTACTGCTATAATTAATGCAACTTATGCAATAATAGATCAGCTTGAGTATACTAAGAAATCTTATGTTATAAATACAGGTGTTGAAGGGCCCGGATTGCAGTTGGAGTCTGCATTAGGCCTGATCTATCCAAACCCGTTCGGTTTTTCAACAACAATTCATTACGCGGTATCTGCAGAAAATGACATTCCTGTTCAGGTATGGCTGAGGGTTTATAACATTACCGGTCAGGTAGTTGCCAATCTTGTTGATAAAAAGATGACGTCGGGCCGTTATACAGTTGAATGGGATGGCAGGTATGAGGATGGCCGGAAAGCACCTGATGGTAATTACTTTATACGCTTCATGGCAGGTTATGTACAGAATGTGAAGAAAATAGTTATACTTAAGTAAGGAACTATTTTGGATAATCTATTTGTATAAAAGGCGGAAGTATATACCTCCGCCTTTTATTACCGGATGATTTACTGAAGATGTTTAATTGTAATCTCCTTCAGGTGCTCCTGCGCTTCTCTTATTTTTAATGTGTCGGTTTCCAGGTCAATATAAACCTGCCACTGTTCTATGCTTTTATCCATCATTCCGGCAGCTTCGTATGCTTTGGCTAAAAATTGGATTGTCTCAGGATAGTTTTGGTTTAGATATCTTGAGTGTTCAAGATGTTTTATAGCCTCATCGTACTGCTCCAAAATTAAATACGCGTTCCCGAGATTTTTGTAGATTAAAAAAATATATTCTGATTCCGGTGTAATGCTTTTCGCTTTGTTCAAAACCAGGATAGCATTAACAGGTTTGTTCAACTTATTTTGTAAATTACCCAAAGCACTATATGCCGCGGTGAAAGTTGAATCCATCTCAATAGCATTTGAATACAATTTGACTGCCTGGTCATAGAGCTCTTTATCTTCCAAGGTAAATGCCAGATTATAGAATGCACCGATATTCGATTGATCATATTCTATAGCCTTTATTGTGTGAAAAATTGCCATGTCCAGATTATCCTGGGTGTAATTCAAAACAGCCATGTTGCTCCATGCAGGTGAATAAGTTGAGTCGCTTTTTAAAGCTAATTCAAATTCCATTTTTGCTGAATCAAGATAGTTAAGTTGTATATATGACATTGCATTTTCTACATGTAATTGTGCAATTTCTCTTCTCGAATTACTATCATCTACTCTTTGTATAATATCATCCCAATAAAGCACTATCACTATTCCCGCAGCGACAACACAAATTGGAATGGCAATCTTTATTAAGGTTGTTTTCTTCCGGAGGTCAGTCTTAGATGGTTGAACAGGTTTTGCTTCTTTCTGTTCTGTTACTTCAATAGATTCTGTAACCTTAACACCTTCCGGAGTAATATCAAATATCCAGGAGAATATTATTACAATGGGAAATCCAATGGCAAGAAGCACAATAACCAATGTGGAAGTCCATTCAGGTAACTGCAAAGGCTCAACAATATTATTAATGAGTTCAATAATAACAAATGCTACTGCAGCGTAAACTGTAATTACACGAACTACTTTTCGTCTTTTCAGTTCCTGCCAGAATTGGGTTAGTTTATTTGTGGATTGTGGCGTTGAAAGAATATTTGTTTTCCCCTCAATTTCGTGAGCTTTTGGAATAACCAAGCCTTTATTGGAAATGGCAAATACTTCATCCGGGCTTTCACTCTCACGTTCTTCAACCCTTACTTTGTAATCAATATTTTTATATTTCAGATACCACTTAATGATAGTTGACAAATTAATTAACACAGGACGTACCTGTTCCGGATCAAACTCTTTGGGGTGAGCTCCATAGGTAGATAAACTGTTCAGGTTCAGCATCGAGGTGATGATATGGGAGGGGACCTTCTCTTCCTTGTTTAGTTTATCAATGATACCTTGGAGAGGTTCTGTCTTTCGTGGTCTTTTCAGTTCGCATTCACACAGATCTGTAACAATCACTTCCAGGCACCTTCTTGAATAGATCAATAACATGTTCTCATCATCAGCACTAACTAATTTTACTAGTTCTTTCGCCAGATCCGGAACCTGACCCTTTAAGGTCTTATTAAACTTTTCTAATTCTTTTACTTCTCTTGACCAAACTTTCATATCATAAGGAGTTTTTTAAATCTAATTTAAGTTCCTGCCAGAATCGGATGAAGTTTTTTGGTTTGTCAGGCATTAAATCAAGTTGTGTTGATTTGGAATGTAAATATACTAACTATCTGTCAATTTCAAGTGCTTGAATGGGCGCCTTTGCCACCCGGTCCATATGATGCTTTACCTTCGATTTGCTGTTCTAATAACCAATCAATTTTTTATCGAATAATTTTTTTATTTTTGTTTTCCATGAGGTTCCTTTTTTAATTACTAATTTTTATTAGCTTAAAAACAATATTAATAAAATTTTAAGGAACCTCTCTTTAAAAATTTCAACTAACTTTTATACGATACTATATGGAAAATCTCATTTATTTAGATAATGCTGCTACAACTTACCCTAAACCTCAGAGTGTATACGATTTTATGCATGAATTTTATCAAAAGAATGGGGTTAATCCGGGTCGTTCAGGATATGACATGTGTATGGCAACCGAAGAAATTATATATTCAACCCGCAAAAGCTTGACCCGGTTTTTTAATGGTACAAATCCAAATAGGCTAACATTTAATTATAATGCCAGTGATTCCCTGAACATGATCATCAACGGTCTGGTTGAGAAAGGGGATCATGTTATTACCAGCAATCTGGAGCACAACTCGGTTCTTCGGCCACTTTACCATAAAGAACATGATGGAACCATTGATGTGACTTATGTTCCTTTTGATGAGAAGGGATACATAGACCCTGATGATGTAAAAAAGGCATTCAGGAAAAATACGAAACTCGTTATTCTGAATCACGGTTCAAACGTTATTGGGACTGTTCAATCCATTGCAGAAATTGGTAAGTATTGCAGGGAAGCAGGTATTCTGTTTGCTGTTGATGTAAGTCAAACTGCAGGAGTTATAAAAGTTGATGTTAGAGCTATGAACATTGATATTGTGGCCTTTACAGGACACAAATGTTTGATGGGACCAACAGGAATTGGTGGCCTGTATACAGGTGAAAACATTGAAATCCGGCCTACCCGTTTTGGAGGAACAGGTGTACGGTCGGCCCAACGTTTCCACCTGGAGGAATTTCCATACCGCCTCGAATGTGGTACTTTAAACATCGTGGGTGTTGCAGGCCTCCTTGCAGGGCAAAAATGGATTAATGAAAAAGGCCTTGAAAACATTCATAAAAAGGAAATAGAGTTGTGGGACAAATTCCGAAAAGGCCTTCAGATGATAGATGGTGTTGTAATTTATTGTGCTGAAGGGATTGAGAATCGAATTCCTGTTTTGAGCTTCAACATTAAAGGTTGGGACGCCGGGGATGTGGAAACAATTCTTGATGTTGACTATAAAATAGCTTGTCGAAGCGGATTGCAATGTGCACCGTTGGTACATGCACAGTTAGGGACTGATAAAATTCATGGAACAGTTAGATTAAGCCCCGGTCCTTTTAATACTGAAGAACATATTGATACAGCAATTGAAGCGGTGAGGGAAATTGTTTCTATTAAAAAATAAATTTAATCAATTTTCAAAAGTCGTAATCAATTGATGTATTAATGATTACGGTTTTTTAAGTAACATAATAAATGGTGTCTTCAAGGAGTTTTAGGAAGGATTTTATAATCTCCTCTTTCTAATCTGTATAGTTAATAAATTCCTATGAATTATTCTTCTGACGTAGAGAAATAATAAAGGTTTTAATCATTTAAAATATTTATAAATACGTCAGGCTAAACTTACTTTGAAAATTCTGTGATTTATTTTTCCTTCTGATTCGCTGGAAATTATTATATTGAACAGGAATATTTTTCCTATTTTTATGTTACAATTAGTTCACTCTTTTCTGAAGACTTACAGTTGAATTACCAAGTATATAGTCTTCCGGATGGGTCACAGTAAATTATTAACAAGGAGGTAATTAATATGAAAAAAACTAAAGTGCTTATGATCGTTCAACTGCTTCTGCTGTTTTTCGCCGGCAACATGTTGGCTCAGAACATACCGATCAAGAAGGCAAACTACGAGCTGGTCGCAAGATTCTCTCCTGAAAAATTGAAGAAGATGGCCTTCAACACGTCCGTCGATCCGCACTATCTAAAACTTAGCGATAATTTTTGGTACAGCTATGAAACCCCCGAAGGCAAAACGTTCTATCTGGTTGATCCGGTCAAAAAGACCAAAAGCCCCATCTTCGATAATGTCAAGCTGACCACCGAGCTTACCAGAATTATAAAAGATCCTTTCGGCGCCAAACATCTTCCCATAAAAGAAATTAAGTTCACAAAAGATGAGAAGGCCGTTCGCTTTGAAGTGGAGAGTTCCCAGGAAGTAGAAGAAAAAGAAATGAAGGAAGAAGATGAGGAGGAGGAAGAAGAAGACATCGAAGAAAATGAAAAAGAGAAGAAAACCAAGAAAAAGATTTTTTATTTTGAGTTCGATCTGGCCACCGGTAAGCTCACTCACCTTGAAGACTACAAAAAGCCACCTGAGAAACCGAAATGGGCAAATATTTCCCCTGATAGCAGTAACATCCTGTTTGCCCGGAATCACAATCTCTATTACATGGACAAGGAGAATTTTAAAAAGTATTTGAAGGACAAAAAAGACACGACTATCATCGAGAACCAGTTGACCACTGACGGTATGGAGCATTACAGCTATGCCCGGTTTGAGCGTGGCCAGACCAACAAGAAAAGGGAAAAGACCAAAGACAAACGCAAGCCTGTCCGTATTGTCTGGTCCAGGGATTCGAAAAAAATCGCCATGGCCCGCACAGACAACCGGCAAGTCAAGGACCTGTGGGTTATTAATTCTATTGCCGAACCCCGGCCGACTTTAGAAACCTACAAATACCATATGCCCGGCGAGAAAGAAGCACCTCAGTATGACATACTGATTTTCAACCTGGAGACCGAAGAAAGAATCCAGGTAGAGGACGATATGTTTAAAGACCAGAGCGTTTCCATTCTTACGGCTCCTTCTTTGGCAAAAAACCGCGATGATGAGCACAGACCGCGTCTCTGGCTGGCAGAGACATCGGATAAGCTCTATTTCGTACGCACAAGCAGGGACTTAAAACGCGTTGATGTCTGTGTGGCTGATGCCACAACCGGTAAAGTAAATATACTGATCGAAGAAAGGTTCAATACCTATGTGGAGACCCGGCCTCTTGGTCTCGTAGAAAACGGAAAAGAACTTATTCACTGGTCGGAGAGTGACGGATGGGCACATTTTTATCTCTATGATGGGAAGGGCAATCTGAAAAATCAGATTACCTCGGGGCCATACCATTGTGATCGAATTCAAGGAATTGACGAGAAAAATCGAGTCCTGTACTTTACTGCCAATGGACGTGAAAAGGATGAGGATCCCTATTATCTGCATTTATATCGTGTTAACTTCGACGGCACAGGACTGCAACTACTCAACCCGAGCAATTTCAACCATTCCGTACGCATGTGCGATTCTCATTGGTTTTTTGTTGATAATTATTCCATTGTCAACACGATCCCGAAATCCGAATTGAGGGATCACAATGGTAATAAAGTACTAGACCTGGAAATTGCGGACCTTTCCCTACTCATGGAGGCCGGATACAATTTTCCAGAACCCTTCAAGGTTAAAGCTGATGATGGCATAACAGACCTTTACGGCGTGATGTATAAACCTTTCGATTTTGACTCAACAAAAAAATATCCTATCATTGCCTATGTATATCCAGGTCCGCAGACGGAATCTGTAAACAAATCATTTTCTACACGAATGGACCGGACCGATCGATTAGCACAGTTTGGCTTCATCGTTATTACAGCGGGCAACAGGGGAGGTCATCCCAGCCGTTCAAAATGGTATCATAACTATGGCTATGGCAACCTGCGCGATTACGGTTTAGCCGATAAAAAAGCTGTCATCGAACAGCTGGCAGCCCGGTACACTTTTATTGATATCGATAAGGTCGGCATCTTTGGCCATTCCGGTGGAGGTTTTATGTCTACAGCAGCTTTGCTTGTATACCCCGATTTTTTCAAAGTAGCTGTCTCATCCTCAGGCAACCACGAAAATAATATCTATAATCGGTGGTGGAGCGAGAAGCACCACGGCGTGAAAGAAATCGTCGACAAAGACGGGAATATCACGTTCGAATACGACATTGATAAGAATTCCGAAATTGCCCGGAACCTTAAAGGACGCTTGTTGATCTGTACCGGTGACATCGACAACAATGTACATCCCGCTAACACGATCCGGCTGGCGAATGCCCTTATTCAAGCCAACAAACGTTTCGATTTCTTCCTCTTCCCTGGGCAGCGTCACGGTTTTGGAGATATGAACGAATACTTTTTCTGGTTGAGGGGGGACTATTTTTGCAAGCACCTCATCAATGATTTCACGGATAATGTAGATATTATCGAAATGAACCGTGAGAAGGGAATGAGTGGGGAGAAATAGATTTTTTTTCCAGATGAAAAAAAACACTTTGAATCGACGTGATTTTATAAAAGGGATTTGATCCAAAAAGGGTTCTTTACCTGTCAGCAATGACGGAAGCAGGTATGGGACAGGGAGAGATCGAAAAAATAAATGTGCCTGGCACGCCACTGAATCAATGTCTCTATAATTTCAAACCTCCAACAAACTGATTTAGTTACATGCACCGCAAAGCACAAACCTTGAAAAATGAGCGTATCCTTCACTCCGTTATTGACATTTTGTTAGGCATAAACGTTAAGTATTACGAACTCTCTCTAAATATTATTCTTAAAATATAAGTCTCATAATAAACTATGAGATCAGGCCATAGCTAAAGTGGCAACACTTACTTTCGTGTTCTCAGCATCCAGGATAACTTTTGCACAGGCTTCAAGAGTTGAACCGGTAGTAACAACATCGTCGACAAGCAGAATATGTTTGTCTTTTAAGGCGTCAGCAGTTTTTAGTTTGAAAATATTTTCAACATTTTTCCACCGTTCGTACCTGGTTTTTCGCGTTTGAGTTTCCGATTCAATTGCCCTGTAAAGAGTCTTTGTATCAAGTGGTTTTTCCATTCGCTCGGCGATACCCCTGGCTATCCACTCACTTTGGTTGTACCCACGTTTCCTTTGTTTCCTGACATGTAATGGGACCGGCACTATCAAATCAATCTCCCGATAAGCACCAGAAGACATTAATTCACCGCCAAAGATTTTGCCAAGTTCATAACCTATTTCCTTTTGTCCGCGATATTTCATATTATGGATCAGCGCCTGAAATTTACTCCCTTTATCAAAAAAATAATAGGAAGTGGCATTTTCGACATTAACCCTTCCCCATAATAGCCTGGCTACCGGATTATCATTAAAATGATGAAAATTTGTTTTTGGGATATGATAAAGACATTGGGTACAGATCAATTTCTCCTGCTTAAATAAATTTTGTCCACAAGAAGGACAAAGCCGGGGGTAAAGAAGATTTACAAAATCAGCTAAAAGGTGAAGGATCCCTTTCATTAAATCAGGGTTTAAAAAAAATCAAGTTGCGGGTTACAGGTTGCAAGTTAATAAATAAGAAGAAAGGCCCTAACCCGGATAAACCCCGTAGGATAAATCAATAAATCCAACGGGGTAAACCGGAAATTCCAAAATTCTCCAAAGGAGTCCTTCGGACAAATAACAAATATTTTACCCCGTGAAATTATGTAATAAGGAAGTGTATTTACCCAATGAAAAACCTTTATGGTCTCTCTCTCAAAAAGAACCTCGGAGAGGTTCCATTATTGTAGAAATTACATACAATGTACAAATGCGCCTACCCAAGGCATCCCTTTGGGAGAAACTGCCATAACAAATTGAAAGTAATCCGTTCCAAAGACACAGGCTATTCCATAAAAAAAACGTCAAAAAATTTGCATTATGAACATTTGTTCATTATATTTGTATCGAGCATTTGATCATTACATATTATAATAATGTCTCCAAGGCCAAAAAGAAACCGAAGGATTGGTAATCCGCCTTTTTTAAAAGGCTTCAGGCCTACAGGTGTACCTTTCCCTGCAGAAGAAGTTATTTCCATACAATTCGAAGAATACGAAGCCTTTAAACTCACAGATTATGATAATTTATCTCACGTGGAGGCAGCAAAAAAAATGCAAATTTCACGTCCGACCTTTACGCGAATTTATGATACGGTAAGGAAAAAACTGGCAAAAGCTTTTGTAGAAGGAAAGCCGGTAGTGATTGAAGGAGGACAGGTGACGTTTGATAAGCAATGGTTAAGGTGCAACAATTGTTTTTATGTATTTCACCTAAATTTCGAATCAAAAAAAGTTTGTCCGCATTGTCAATCTGACAATATTGAAAACATCAATGAAAGTATCCGTAACTGGAGGCCGGGAATGAGACACAGGCATGGGCAAAAGAAAAATTGGCACAGGGAGTTTTGCATTTGCCTGAATTGTGGGTATAAAATATCTCATATGCCGGGAAATCCATGCCATAATCTGAAATGCCCAAAATGTGATATAACTCTTATAAGAGAATAAAAAATAATTAAAGGCTAAGGAAGGACAAGAGGTTTAAATATAAACAAATAAAAAAGGAGGTTATTATGCCAAGAGGAGACAGAACAGGGCCTGAAGGATTAGGCCCAATGACTGGCCGTGCAGCAGGCTATTGCACAGGCGACGATATGCCCGGATTTGCTAATTTTTACCCCGGAAGAGGTTTTGGCCGGGGATTCGGTTTGGGAAGGGGTCTTCAACGACGGTTTGGCTGGAATCGCAGATATTGGAGCAGTGCTCCTTTCTACGACTATCCTGCAGATGCCGATGCTTATTATCCAGGGAAAAAGGATGAATTAGAACATTTCAAACAAATTGAAAAGAATTTTCAAAAATCCCTGAAAGAAGTTCAAGATCGTATTTCCAAACTACAAACTGAAAAAGAATAATTTGAACTTACAGGTCGGACGGGCAGGCGGGCGGGCGGACCGGTCTTAACACAAATGGATACTGATCCGTGTGAAATTTATATGTTTAAATAAAAAAAACTGAAAAAATGAAAAAAATTGCTGTACCGGTATTAAACGGTATTTTAAGTACCCATTTTGGTCATTGTGATGACTTTCAAATATTTGATACGGAAGGACAGGAAATTAGAAATTCGGTCACTAAAAAATCACCCACGCATCAACCCGGTTTGCTTCCACTCTGGCTACATGAGTTGGGGGTTACCGATGTGATTGCAGGAGGTATAGGCCAACGTGCAATTTCTATCTTTAACCAGAATAAAATAAATGTATATACAGGAGCTCCTGCAAAAAGACCGGAAGAACTGGTTAGAGATTTTTTAAACGGGACATTGGTAACAACAGAAAATTTATGCGATCATTAAAATAAAAATTTAAAAAAATGAAAAACAAAAAAAAAATTAATAGATCCACAATAAAATTGATAATTAATGTTTCAATGTTTCTCTGCATGATGGCAATTGCAGGAATAGGTTTTTTAATGAAATATGTCTTAATATCAGGGGTTGAAAGATGGGAAAAATACGGTAGAAATTTTGATATGTTTTTCTTTGGATTGGACAGACATGTATGGGGGAAAATTCATCTTATTATTGCTTTTGTTTTAATAGGATTGCTTTTTCTTCATCTTTTTCTTAACTGGAAAATCCTTCTGGGAATGTTCGGTAAATTTATTCCGCGGAAAATGTGGCGGCGAATCTTAACAACAATATTCATCATTATCAGTATATTCCTGGTTTTTTCTTTTCTTATAATAAATCCCGAAATACAAGATATTGAACAGGGAAGGGGCCGACAGAGAAATATTAATACTGATTTTGAAATAATAAGACTTTCTGAAAAAGCAGTAAAGGAAGAAATCAAAGAAGCGAAAAAAGAGATTCAACACGGAATAAAGGACCTGGAATATAAAGTTACAAAAAAAATTATTGAAACTTCGGACACACACGATTCTTCCATACAAACACATGACCATCAGGAAAGCCCTTTAGACATCAGAGGATTTATGACAATCCTCGAAGTTTCTGAAAACCACAATGTTCCGGTTGATTATTTAAAGCAGCAACTCGGAATACCAGAATCGGTTTCTAATAGCAGAGCATTGGGACAATTACGCAGAATATATGATTTTAGAATGTCTGATGTCAAAACAATAATTGAAAAATATAATAAATAACGTGAGTTCAATATAAGTAATATTAGGTAATTCATTAATACTCTGGCACTAAATTATTTTGACCTTGATAAAATGGAATATTGGAATATTGGAATTATGAATAAATCCAATAATCCATTTATCCAAAATTCCATCATTACATGATGTCAGGTGTTTCCACCTGACATTAAATACTGGAGTAATTAATATCTTGCCATATCATTAACTGTCTCGGATGGAAACATCCGACAGCATTGTAATCCGTTAAGCGGATATCGAACTCACGTTAATTTACTAAACCTTAAAGAAAGTAGAAAGAGGCATAATTCATTGTATATCTGATTTTTCTATAAATAATATTTTAATGAAGATTGCTGTTGCCGGTAGAAAAGGAGGTGCCGGAAAAATAATTCTTGCTACAAATCTTGCTTGTTTTATTTTTCTTTTGACTTTGCCGGGATTTACCCAGGAAAAACAATCCGGTGATTTTCAGGAGGTAGATGTACATGAGTTTTTCATCCAGATGAACCTTGTTGAAAATGAGGTTCTGATTGATGTCAGGGAATACAAGGAATACCGAAAGGTGCGAATTCCCCATGCAATTCTTGCCCCCAACAGTTCTGAACTTTTCCGTTTGGCAGATACGCTTGATTTTGAACAACCTCTTTTTGTGTATTGTGATGACAGCAATCGAAGCACAACAGCTTGTGCTCTCCTGGTTGAAATGGGGTTTGAAAAAGTATATCTTCTCAGGGACGGATTAATTGCCTGGAAGAAACGTGAATTACACGTGGATAGAAAAAAATTACGGCGAAAGCGAAGATAATATGTCGAAATCCATTAAATGGTCAACACGAAAATTAGTTTTACTTTTCTTCAATATTCACTTCGAGGGAGAAAAACGAACAATCGGAATTAACAGGAACAATTTGGTAACTTAATACGTTACCACTCTTTCTGCGCATATCCACAAAACCCAAATCCGTTTTAACATCCGACATATCTTCATCATCAAGTTTCCGGATAAAAAAATCATTCAGCTTTTTTTTATTTATACTATTAATATATTCAAGTTGTTTTGCTAAAGTTTTTGCTGAATCATTCATTATTAAATTCCCTGTAATTAATCTATTTGTTTTTCCCTCTCTCCCTATCAACAAGATACCCATTTTCTGACCTGCCAGGAATTTTAGGCCTGCACCATGCAAGGAAATATTCTCAAGCATTTCAATCACAATCCTGAATATTCTTTTTTTAACCAACTTGGTCTGGCCTTTATGAAACCGTACATTTTCTATCACATCCAACATGTCAAATGCCTGATGTTCAGAAAACTGGCCACGATAAAGAAGATTGATATGGTTCAAATCCATCATATCCATTACTTTTTCTGTGACTTCAACACCATTAAAAAAACGCATTTGTTCTGAATTGGCATACTCAAGCTCATTAATTAAGGTGTCCATAAAGAAAAAAGAAAAATTATCATCCAGTTTTCTAAATTTAAACCCCAGTTGATTGCCTGATTTTCTCGCAATTTCTATCAATCCAAGCCCGGCACCACCTTTTTCAGAAATAACGGTATTTTTCAATACTGTTTTGTAATATTCCTTTAATTCTTCTTTACTTAGTTGATTAACTTTCTCAAGTTTTTCTTTCAGTAAATCAATATGCTTGTTATCAATTGAATTACCCATTGATATATTATACATTCCTGCTTTACTTTGAAAAAGTAATATCCCATCGGTTCGTAGTTTTGCCTTATCAAGTATTTCCTGATGCCTGGTAACGTTTTGTATGCATTCAATCATCACATAAAATACCCTTTTCTTGATTTTCCGACTCCCTCCGGTAATCTCCAGAAGACCTTGTATGAAGTTTATTAAGCTATCGGTAATTCCCTGTGTAAAAATCCCCCGGTATGCATAATTTAAATGATCCTTTAACATCATCTGATAAAGGAAATATACAAAAGCATGATCAGTAGAAGGAAGGTTTTTCATAAATGCATCTCAGCATTAGCTATAACAAAATTATAATTTATTTTGATTTTATTCTGATTGCCATGTTTTTATTCTGAAAAAATATTTTTCAGTTTGGTGGGAGACTACATACTACTTACTCTATTCCCCGGATTAAACATGTATATTAATTTTTTCTGAATAATAATGCTAATCCGGTACATTACCGGGACAATGACTAAAGTTAAAAAGGTTGAAAAGGTCAGCCCGAAAATTATGGTCCATGAAATCGGGCTCCAGAATGCTACCATATCGCCGCCAAAATAAAGCTGAGGATTAAAATCATTAAGCAGTGTATTAAAATTTATGTTCATTCCCGTTGCCAGGGGTAAAAGTCCTAATATTGTTGTGATTGCCGTTAACAACACGGGTCTTAGCCTGGTTTTTCCTCCCTGCACTACACATTCTGTAGCAATATTCAAGGGGAGAAAAGCATCTTCCTCCATGCCAAGCTCTTTTCTTTTCCGGGCCTTTAGTAATTCAATGTAATCGATTAAAACAATTGCATTATTTACCACAATTCCTGCCAGAGCGATTATACCAATACTTGTCATTACAATTATAAAATCCATCCTGAAAGTTGAAATTCCACCAAAAACCCCAATTGTACTAAAAATAACACTTGCAATAATAATAAGTGGTTTGATCAAAGAATTAAACTGGGTTACCAGTATTACAAGGATCAATGCTAATGCAATTAACATGGCCTTTGATAAAAACGCCATTGACTCCTGCTGTTCTTCCTGTTCGCCCGTAAAGCTAAATTCATATCCTTCCGGTAAACCAAAATCTTTTAACAGATTTTTGAGCCTGTTATTTATTTGTGTCCCGTTATATCCCTCTAAAATGTTTGAATAAAGGGTAATTACCCTGTTCATGTCCTTGCGGTTAACGGCTCCGTAAGTTGTGCTGTATGTAATATCAGCCACGGCTGAAACAGGAATCTGAATCAACTTCCCTTCTTCCCGGAAAGAAATTCTCAGGTTCAATAAAGAGGCCATATTATACCGGTTTTCATCTTTTAATCGCAACTTAATCGGATATTCCTCTTCTCCCACTTTAAAGTCTGATATTTCTTTACCAAAAAGAGCTGTTCGGATTGTACTGGCTATTTCCATTGTTGAAATACCAAACCGCCTGGCTTTATCACGATCGATATTGACAATTATTTCAGGCTTGCCTACATCAAGGTCCATCTTTAGTCCCTCAATACCTTCCACCTGCAATTGTTCAATATAATCTTGAAGAGAATCTGTCCAATAGATTATCTCTTCGAAGTTGGTACCGCTAATTTCAATACTGATTGGCCTCCCGGTTGGTGGACCCATTTCATTTTTTTCCGTCGAGATCAGCACACCAGGGTATTTCCCTATGAGGTATTCCGATAACTCTTCCAAAATCCGGGAAGTATTTATTTTGTTCCGGTCTTCATAATCAACAAATGTAATGGTAATAAGTCCCTTATTGGGCTCATCCCCTGTACTAAAACCAAAAGAAGAGCCTGTTCCGACTGTGGTTAAGACCGATTCGACAATTTTATTATTCTCACCCAACAAGTAATCAATATCCTTTTCCAGCAACATCATCATCGAATCGGTGGCTGTAATATCCGTCCCAATCGGAAGTTCAGCAATCACGTTTATATAGGAAGGTTCGGTAACCGGAAAGAAGTTTACCTGGGGCCGCCTTATTCCGAACAAAATAAGTGTTGCAAGCAACAACAGAATCGTCCCCCCAAAAAAGGTAAAAGGATTTTTACCCTTTAAGGCAAAGAGTAATATTTTAAGATAACTATTTTCAAGCCAAATCAAAAAAATATTCTGAAACCATCGCTCTGCTTTATATAAAAACAAAGTGTTCAGGAAAATTATGGCAGCAAGAAAGGATAAGATGTTTGCCAGGAAATAGAATTTAATAAGATACAGAACAATAGCCAAAATGGTCATTCCTCCAACAATCTTGTAGGTTCGTTTTTTACGTGGAGTATTATCATTCCGGTTCTCCCCGTGTTTTATAAATGTTGAAGAGAAAACAGGTATAATAACCAACCCCACAAACAGTGAAGAAGACAAGACTATAATCAATGTAATGGGAAGGTATTTCATGAACGACCCTATTACCCCCCCCCAGAAAGCCAAAGGCAGGAAGGCAGCCCAAGTGGTAAGTGTTGAAGCAATGATCGGAACGGCAATTTCGCCAACGGCTTGACGTGCCGCTTCGAAGGGTTTAAATCCACGGTCGATAAACCGGTAGATGTTTTCCACCACAACAATGGCATTATCAACCAGCATTCCCAACGCCAGAATTAAGGCAAATAAAATAATCATATTGATCTTATAACCGATCAGGCTCAGGATCATAAAGCTGGTAAACATCGACATGGGAATTGCAAGGCCTACAAAAAGTGCATTTCGTGTACCCAGGAAATAAAATAAAACCAACACCACTAAAAGTACTCCCATTATCATACTGTTTTCCAGGTTATTTAATTGTTTCCGGATCATATCGGACTGGTCGTTTGTAAACGATACAGTCATATTTACCGGAATGGCGCCACTGTTTTGCGCGTTATCCATAATTTCAAAAATCTTGTCGGTTGCAGAAAGCAGATTTTCCCCGCTTTTTTTCACAACCTGCAGGGATATGACAGGTTTTTCATTGAGCCTGGCAAAATTTGTTGGATCTTCATACCCGTCAATCACATCAGCCACATTTTTCAGATATATAATATTACCATTATCATGCTTAACAATAATGTTTTCAATTTCACCTACGTCCTTAAATTCTCCAACTGTTCTAATAGCCCTTCTGGTTTTTCCCAGTCTTATTTCACCTCCGGAAATAGATATGTTTTCCATAATAATGGCGCTCTCGATATCAAAGAAAGTAAGTTCATAGGCTTCCAGACGATACAGATCAACATTGATTTTTATTTCCTTATCATTAATTCCTTTGATTTCGACTTTTGAAATTTCCTCAATGGATTCAATTTTGTCTTCAAGGTACTCAGCATAAAATTTTAACTCTTCAATACTAAAATCACCTGAAAGATTTATGTTAAGAATAGGAAATTCCGAAACATCAATATCCAAAACAACAGGATCCCTTAATAAATCACCAGGTAATTCATTTTTTGCTTTGTCAACAGCATCTTTCACATCCTGTAACGCATCTTTAATATCCACATTGGTATTAAATTCTATGATAACCATGGATGCATCCTGGATGGAATTTGACCTTAATTCCTTAATTCCATTTATCGATTCAATTTCTTTTTCTATCGGCCGGCTAATAAGGTTTTCAATATCCAGGGGTGAGTTACCCGGATAGAGTGTTTGAACCAATATCGTAGGTATCACTATTTCGGGAAATAACTCTTTTGCCAGCTTTATGTAGGAATACAGGCCAAAAAAAACTATGAAAAGTGTTAAAAGGAAAACCGTATTTTTATTTTTCAGTGCAAGGGTGGTTAATTTAAACTCCCTTACTATGCTGTCAATAGTTTGCTTAACATTCATATCCTTACCCGTTTTGATTCACAAACGCTAATTTTTTATTTCTATGGCCATCCCATCATAAACTTCATTATACCCGGATGTTATTACCATTTGTCCTTCTCCAAGACCCTGTAATACCATGGTTTCATCCTGATACGAACGTCCCTTTTCAATATAGATTTTTTTTGCATACAAATCAGGATCATTTCCGCCGGCCACATAGAGATAAGTACCTTTCATATCCTGTTTAATAATTATTGATGGTACGATAAGGGCCGAATCGGTGTAATAGTCATTTAATTTCACCGTGGTTAGAATATTTGGTTTTAATAACGATTCCGGGTTTTTGAAATTAAATTCAACCTTAAATGTCCTGTTTTGCTTATTTATAACATTCCCTGTCCGGCTTATTGGTATTTTCAATTTTATATCCGGGTATGAAGAAAACTCCAGGATGGCCATATCGCCTTTTTTAATATTTGAAAGATAGGTTTCTGAAACCTTTGCCAAAACTTTTAATTTTGACAGATTGACAACATAAACCAATTGCAAACCCGGGATTGCCAATTCACCTTCTTTACTGTAAATTTCTTCGACAACTCCCTCAAAGGGTGCTTTTATCCTGGCCATTTCCAACTGTGCCTGAAGGGTTTTTAACCGGTTTTCAGAAGATTCTTTAGAGGTTTTGGCTTCAAGGTATTGAATTTCGGATCCGATATTCTGTTTCCATAATTCTTTTTGTTTTTCGTATATTTTCTTTGCCAGTACAAGGCCCGTTTTGACTTCGGCAATTGTGCTTTCTGTCACCTTGCTGTTTAAAGAAACCATAAGTTGTCCCTTTTTTACTAACTGCCCCTCACGAACATGAATCTTTTTTATCTGGCCACTGATCTCTGAGCTGATAACGGCGTAATATTCCGCTTCCAGCACTCCGGTTACTTCAATAAAATGACTAAATTCTCTAAATGCTGTATTTTCAATTAATACAGGAACCTTTATGGCAATCTTTTCATCCTTGCCCGGGTCTTCCTCTCTCTTTGGTGCACAAGCAACCATAAAGAGAATAAAGACTACATAAAATGATTTTTTCATTTTTAAAATGTCCTTTTAAAGTTTGTTTAAAGCTTTGTCCAATCTTACTTTGGCATTTAAAAGTTCCACCAAAGCTGTTGTTAAATTGCCCTGTATTTGTAAATACTGATTATTAGCCTGGGTTAATTCAAGGCTCGAGGCAACTCCTTGCTTATATTTAAGTGTTATTCGATCTGCCACTTTTTTAGAAATATTAACGTTTTCTTTTTCACTTTTATACTTTTCCAGGGCATTTGAAAAATCGTAGCGCGCCTGCTGGTTTTCCAGGACAAGGCCTTGCTCCAGCAATTTTTTCGTAATGATTGACTTTTCTAATTCCAATTGTTTCTGGCTAATTCTCGACCTTTTTGACCCACTGCTGAAAATTGGGATATTAAATGAAAAGCCAAGCATAGAAGATTCAAACCATTTTTCATCGAAATCCAAAAAGTTAAATTCATCTCTCATTGCAGTTTGTTGATTTGTGTAAAATGCAGATAAAGAAGGAAGGTATTCAGCTTTTTCCCTTTTCAAATTTAAGAGGGCAAGTTTCTCCTGTGTATCCATTAATTTGAAATCGATGTGTTTATTTACCTGAAAATCCTCTGTTAAAAGAACGTCAAGATTGATCCGTAATAAGATGTCCCCTAAATTTTCGGTTAAGATTATTCCGGTACCCTGATCCAATCCCATCTGGTACTTAAGCAGGTTAAGAGACACTTCCAGTTGTCGTTCCATTGATCTTATATTGTTTTCCAATGAGGTTACTGTTACCCGAAACTGGTCAACATCTGTTTCTTCAGCAAAACCGTTTTTATATAATTCCCTGGTTTCAAACAGTATCCTGCTTAAATTCTCATAATTTGCATTTAGCATTTTAACGGTTTCCTCCGATAGCAACACCAGGTAAAAATTTTGAATAACCATTTCTTTCACCAGTATTTCCGACTTTTCGAGGTTTTGTTCGGAAAACCTTATAAAAATACTCGCTGCTTGTAATCCGACAATATATGGTCCGTTAAAAACCAATTGGTTCGCGCTAATGTTGGCATTCGCATTATGTTGTGTTCCAAATTTCACTTCGATAAGTTCATCGGGTTTACCCTGAAAGAAATTGGGAATCAATATGGTTGCTAAAAGTAAATTATTTGTATAGGAAACACCGGCATTGACTTGTGGTAAACCAATTGCTGTTGTTTCCCATATCTTCTTCCTTGCAATTTCAACATCCAGTGACGCACTTCTGACATTCAGATTGTTTTTTATGGCGTAGTCCTGTGCCTCCTTCAGGGAAAATGACATTTTTTCCTGGGAGAAACCCGCTATACTAATAATACAAAAAAGCAATAACCCAATAAACAGGGTTTTCCAAAACGTTATTTCTTTTTTTTGAGATAACATGACTCATGATTTTTCTTCCGGATATAACCGGTAAATATTCTTATCAAAAAATTTTATGCCTTTTTCCGAGGCAATTCCCCGGATGTGGTAAACAAACACCTCATAGATAAATGTAGGAGAAGTAAATTCGATTACGGTTTCCAAATCCTTACGGAACATGTTTTCTATCCGGGTAATATATAGCGTAGAGATAATCTCTTCGTTCATATCTTTTCTGTACAAACCTTCCTTTTTCCCCTTTTGTAAATTCTCTTTCATTGCCCGGTACATGCGCGCTCTCCTTCTCTGGTTTACAACATCGTATATTTCAGGATAATATTTTTGCAGGTCGAATTCGCGGACAGGATTTGTTTCTTTACTCATTCTGTTTACCAGCTTGTTCACTTCAAAAACCTCCTCGATTGCATTGAGGCTCCTGTTTTTGATCATTGCAAAATATTCCTCCCGTTTGCATAAATCAATCTCAAGAACTTTCTTAACAAGATCCCTTTTATCCTCAACTTGCCGGTATAGAGTCTTTTTCGAGATTCCCAGTTCACGGGCAATATCATCCATGGTCAGGCTTTTAATCCCAAACCGGCTAAAAAGACACGACACTCTTACAAATAATTCATCTGTTTTCTGATTCATGCTGCAAACATACATAAAAAAACTTTGGAAACTACTTTTAGAATAAATGTTTCCATCGTTTCCGCAAAAATAATGCCAACATACAGACAAAAAAGAGATTTTTAAAATATTATTTTTGTGCTAATTATGATAAAAATGTAAAAATTACCGAGTTCTGAATATATATTAATTACCTAAGGAAATAGTATCCCAGTCCTGCCTCAATAAAATCTGCTTTGGCAGAATGGGATTTAATGGAGATATTGGCAAAGAAATGCTTTGAGAATTTATATTTTAATCCAATTCTATTATAAAATGTGTGGTGAGCAAAGCTTTTTTGATAGGTATAAATTCCTAATTGGGTAACGATTGAAAAACCGGAAATAATAAATTCGTGTGAAAGGAAAAACCCTTGTTTCAGGGCATATTTCAGGAATGGCTCATCATCGACAAAAATATATAAGGTTTCGTCGTAGAAAACATCCATACCTAAGCCATATTTTCCTTTATGGCCATATTGTCGTAACAGCCCGGTTGAAATCGTTGAAGTAAAGTAAAATTCGTCCCCGGAGTTATGTTGCCTGAGGCCTGCTCCATAAAAAAAATAAAATTCATAAAGCGGTTCGAAATCCGGAATTTCATATTCCCTTCCAATAAATTCCTGTTGAACAGTATTAAAATTCAAACCTAATTTATAACTAAAGGAATTTATGCCAATGTTTGGTTTTTTAACAGCGCCATTTGAAAAATGGGTAAACCCTATTTCATTTATTAGACAGAGTTTCGGGTTTATCTTCAATCTTCCCCCTATACTTAAATTAAAATATTGATTCAGTTCCGAACCAATGGCAAGGTTTTTCTTAAGGTTATATGTTAAACCGGTAGCGATCTGATAAAAAGGAATGAACTTCCGTCCTCTTTTTATTGGAATTCTAATAAATGAATAAATGGCATTTGGATTTCCCAGAACAGGTGAATTGCCAAGATTAGCGCCATAAAACCCAAATCCAATTTCTGGTTGGTTATAAATTTTTTTCCATAAATTGTTACTCGTTGTTTGTATTCCAAATTTAAATTCATAACCAAATAATGGCCCTGTACGAAGATGCTTTATTGCAATCCTGTGCGGAAGAATTGACCCATATTGAAAAATACCCTCGAAAAAATAGCTTCTTTTGTCTGGTAAAGATCCCTGTGCAGAAGAAAAAATATATATATGTATAAAAAATATTATGGGTATTATCTTTTTCATTGAAGATTCATGATATACTAATTAGAGTGCAAAATCATTTTTTCGTTGGGTTTACGGATTAAATCCCCCTTGTATCTTTCTTAAAAATGATTCGGCTATTATCAGGTCGGTGTCAGTAGTGATTTTAATATTCTCCTGATCCCCTTCAAACAGATTTATTTTTACACCCATTGATTCAACAACCGCTGCATCATCAGTAAAGGAAGGATCGAACTTTTGATTATATGCTTTTTTTACCTTAGTTACACTAAAAACTTGCGGGGTTTGAATAATTTTAACTTTGTTTCGTTCCAGGGGGCTGCTGCTTTTTCCATCAAATAACCGAACAGAACCAGAAACATCAACAAACGGGACTGCATTCCCATGCTTCAGGGCAATTTCGAAACCCTTTTTTATTGTTTCAATCTTTACCAGGGGTCTTACACCATCATGTATCGCGACCAAACCATCCGTATCGATTCGCGACAAACCCATTTTCACTGATTCCAAACGGCTGGCTCCACCTTCAACTATTTTATGCTTTATTTCAAATTTAAATTCCCCGCATAATTTGTCCCAATAAGCTATCTGATCTTTTGGGAGAACAAGTATTACTTTGATTTTTCTGTCAAATTCATAAAATGCTTTTACGGAAAACATAAGGACAGGTATTCCTCCAAGCAGTAAAAATTGTTTATGAATCCTGCTTTTCATCCGGATCCCTGATCCTGCAGCAACGATTATGGCATATTTCTTCATGGGTCAACAGTAAACTGGTAGTGGTTCCGTTTTTATCCGCATTATTACTTCCGCGAACTTGTTTCATGCAGAAGATAAAAGACAAAAGTAAAAAGTTTTTCCAAAGGCATCCCTTCGGGAAAAGTGAAATACTTGCATAAGAAATAAAAAAATTAAATACGAATTTGCGATTCAAAAAAATAAAATGTCTATAATACTGAGCTCTGGTACTATGTTATTAGAAAACAAAAAGCCTTGAATAAATTCCTAAAGTTAATAGGATTGTTACCAAAATTGTGAAGTATTACACGGCAGTGAGCAAGGCTCACCGAAGGTGATTAATCAGGTTAGTAGTTTACAATTTTATGTTAAATAGGAAGCATACAATAAAGAAAAGGTTCAAAACAGGACTGTGTAAAAGCGAATACAATTAAAATCTTACTATAGTATTTTTATTCGCAATGATATAAACACAATGATATAAACACCATATTGTTGAAAAACAAGTAACTCATCTATTTCGGATTTATGATAGTATAAAATGTTTAATTAGTGTCTGTCTATAAAGTAGAAGTTTTTCTAATTAAAAGCATCAAAAATCAAAATACAAAATAAACTTTGGCGCCTTTATCGTTAAGGATGGAAGGAAAAGCGGGAATGCCGGCTATTATCTTCATATTGATCCCGGAAGTTCTTTCCAGACCAAAGCACTGGAGCCCAGGACGGCTGCATTTGCACCATCCAGTTTCGAAGGTTGAATTTTAACTTTATTTTTGTAAACAGTTAACAAATTTTTCTCCATATAGTGCTTTGTGGGATCAAAGATGTATTTTCCGGCATTAGCCAGTCCTCCTAAAAGGAAAATAGCTTCCGGGTTGGAAAAAGCAACACAATCGGCTAAAACCTTTCCCAATATCTTTCCTGTATAATCAAAGGCATCTAGAGCGATTTGGTCTCCCTTTTTCGCTTCTTCGTGAATTTTTTTTGCGTCCAATTCATTATATGAGATATATCTTAATTCACTTTTCTTGTTCGAATCAGCCAGAAGCTCAAAAACCGTTCGTTTGATGCCGGTAGCCGATGCATATGTTTCCAAACAGCCTCTCTTTCCGCAATTACAAATACGTCCTTGAGGATCAACTTTAATATGCCCGATCTCACCGGCAAAACCATCATGCCCATAAACCAGGTCGCCGTTAGTTACAACTCCACCACCCAACCCCGTTCCAAGTGTGATCATAATAAAATCCTTCATGCCTTTAGCTCCCCCGAACACCATTTCTCCAATGGCTGCTGCATTTGCATCGTTGGTAACTAAAACGGGTTTCCGGCAAATTTTCTCAAAGCTCTTTGCCAACGGAATTATTCCCCTCCATGGAAGATTAACAGCATGTTCAATTGTTCCCTTTTTATAATTCCCCATTGGAGCAACTATTCCAACTCCTTTAATCTGCATTTCTTCCTCTGCATTTGAAATTAAAACATTTATTTGTTCATAAAGTGCTAACAGGAACATTTCAATATCTGAATAAGAACCGGTAGAAACAGAACCTTCCCCCAGGTTCTTTCCGTTTCTGTCAATTAATCCAAAAACGGTATTGGTTCCTCCTATATCGATTCCAATAGCTACTTCTTCCATTTACAGGGATTTAGATATGATAATTTGCTGTTTATTCAAATTGTTTTTCTTCTGGATAACTCATTCCATACCAGTGCACTGGCACCCAAAACAGCTGCTTTGCTTTCTTTGATCTGTGAAGGCAGTAATTTTACGGTATCTTTAAATACGACTTGAATGAACTCATCGATGTATTTTTGGGTTGGGCTAAAAATCAGATCCCCCGCCTGAGCAAGTCCACCGAAAAGGAAAATGGCTTCCGGGCTTGAAAAAGCAACAGTATTTACGATTGACAAAGCCAACATACGTGCAGTTTCATCAAATGCTTCCTGTGCAATCTTATCTCCGCTTTCAGCAGCTTTTGCAATCATTTTTGAGGTTAAATCCTCAAAATTGATTTTCCGCAATTCACTTTTTCCCATTCTTTCCCCCAGTAATTCGGTCATTGTTCTGCAGAGACCCGTTGCAGACACATAATTTTCAGTGCATCCTTTACGACCACAGCCACAATCACGACCACCGGGAACCATAATAATATGTCCGATCTCTCCTGCAAAACCACTGTATCCATAAAGAACTTCCCCGTTAATAACAATACCACTTCCCAAACCTGTACCCAGTGTATAAACAATAAAGTTTTTCATCTTTTTTGCGCCACCATAAATCATTTCTCCCATAGCAGCAGCATTTGCATCATTTGTAACAACTATAGGAAACTCAAAATATTTTTCCATCATTTCTTTTAATGGAATAATTCCCTTCCAAACTAAATTTGGTGCGTGCTCGATGGTACCACGGTAATAATTTGCATTAGGAGCACCAATTCCGATCCCCATTGGTTCAACCTGCTCCTTCAGGGTTGTCAGGGTCTCCTTAATGGTCTTGTGGAGCACCTCGATAAAATCATTTACATCAGGGAATTCTTTTGTACGCACATCATTCTCTGCCAGAATATTTCCTTCCCGGTCAACTATTCCCAAAACAGTATTGGTCCCTCCAATATCAATACCTATCGCGATTTCTTTCATTCGTTAATTTTTTTTATTTTTCCAAAGAATTACTCTTTATTTTTTGCTTCAATATCCCAGACAATTTCCAGATCCCAATTCGCCCGTATATTTATTTCTTTCGAATAAAACAAGACTTTTTCCGGTTGTATCTTTTTAAGATAATTTCCGGTATCCCACGTTCCGTTCTTATTTTTATCGAATATTACCTTCAGTTTATATTTCTTTGGATATAAATACGTGAACTTGATTTCCTTATCGTTTTCAATGTATTCCTCTTTTAGTTTATTATTTTTTTCATCCAGCAATTGAACAATAACCCCGGTTTTAACACTTTGAACCGATACAATTAAATTTCCATAAAAATCTATCTTTTTTGTTCTGAAGGATATTTTTACCGTGTCATTTTTAATACCATATATATCCTCAAAAGCCCCTGGTTCTATCCATATTTTATATGAGGAGTTTTCTTCCAATGGAAGCCTTATCCAAAACTTCCGTATTCGGATTGAATCTATAAAAAAAATATACTCCTGTTCGATCTCAACTGTATCTTTAATTTTCAGGATATTTATCATCGATTTATCAATATTCAAAACAGGTGTCGGACTTTCAATTAAAATATTGCTGTTTAAATCCAGCATGCTGCCACGGGTTACGTTAATACCCAGTTTTAAAAACTGTTCTTCTTGCTCTGTTTCCTGTCTCCTTTTTCTACTCGCTTTTACCGGCTTGGAATACCGCAGGGTTACCGTATCGGAATATGGTTTAAAAACATCCGTAGAATCCTTTACCGGATAAATTAGTTCCGCGGTAAGAACTTCAGTATTGGCTATGGTCGAATCTTTAATCCAATAACTGATAGTATCTCCATTCGGATAATCTTCCTTCAGATACCAATCATCTGATGGAGAAAAATCAACCGGATTCACAATTAATTCTGTGGTCAGGGGCTTGTTAAAAATGAATATGATTTGATAAGAGCTGGGTCTTTCCGAGCTTTTCAAGTATTGTTCTTCCTCCTCTTCAGTGAATAAATAGAGTTTGATATTCGGGGGTTTTATTAATGCTTTTTCTGTTTGCGTTGTATCAACTCTTGCCAATTCTGTTCGCGTTGTATCAACTCTTGCCAATTCTGTCTTCTTTCCCATTCCAATAAACAACAATGAGTCCATAAAAGCTATGGGTTCTCCGGCAAGATCAAATTTATAATTCAGATTCATATCTTTCAGCCCAATAACCCTGAACGTATCCGTTTTTATATTTTTTACCCTGAATTTCCCTTCGTCATCCGCTTTTGCAATGTAAGCAGGGAATTCTATAATTGGCGCTGAATCATTCAAATTTTCATACAACATGACAAAAACATCTTCTTCCGGTTGAAGATCAAACGCCCGGATAATCGTTCCTGTCACTAAAAGAGAATCAATTGTGTTTCCGGTTGAAAATACAAATTCAAAATTTTCAATCGGGTTCCCTTCATTATTATCTACAATCGCATCAGAAAAATTAAAGGTATAAGTGGTATTTTCCCTGAATTCATTATTTTTCAGATCAATAACCAATGTTTTTCCTTTGGGGAGTATTTCAGGTTTTTCTTCCAATGGGGGTGAAACAACAAACTTCTGGTCCAATTCTCTTAACCGGAAAAATTCGTCAAAATCAATTTCAATTTTATCTCCTTCAAAATGTATTGAATAATTTTCCGGAATACTTTTTTTAACCCTTGGAGGGCTTTTATCTTTCTCACCACCGATTGGAGCCCCAACCCTCGCACACTGTAAATAAAGCAGGGCCAAAATAAGAAGGATTAATCCCTGTAATGCCTGTTTCATCAAGATGGTCGACCAAATTTTAATAATTTACAAACATACATAGATTACCCGGTTAATTCATAAAATCATTACGCTTATTCTTAATGAAAAGTTAACGGTTTTGAAAGGATGAATGATGAAAAATGAAATTTCGGATTTCGAATTTCGAATTTTAAATTTTTATGTTTAACCTGTAGACAATGAGCAAGACAAGACAGTGTGTTGAGGCGTTTAGGTGTTAATATGTTTAAGTGTTAAGGTATTTTAGGCCATCATTTGAATAAGAAATTATAAATATGAAATAGTGACGATGCCTGTATTAAAGATTATTTAGTAGCTTTGGGATTTCATAATTTTATTCAGATGTTTTTAGATTATATTAACTGGGATGTAAATCCGGAAATTATCAGAATTGGAAAATTTGCCATTCGCTGGTACGGTTTACTATATGCTTCGGCATTCTTCTTTAGTTACCTGATTTTGATTAAATTTTTTAAGATAGAAAAAATATCCGTTGAGGTACTCGATAAATTAGTTATATATATGGCTCTGGGAACTATCATTGGGGCTCGTCTGGGACATTGCTTTTTTTATGAACCATCGTGGTATTTAAGTAATCCCGTTGAAATTCTTAAAATCTGGAAAGGTGGTCTTGCAAGTCACGGAGCGGCTATAGGTATCCCTGTCGCATTGTTTCTATTTGTACGAAAAACAAAAATGCCTTTTCTGTTTACCCTTGACAGGGTCGTTGTGGTGTTGGCATTGTCGGCGCTTTTTATCCGCATCGGAAACCTGATGAATTCTGAAATATACGGAATCGAAACCAATCTTCCCTGGGGATTCATTTTCCTGCGAAATGGAGAAACCATTCCCAAACATCCTACACAGATATATGAAGGACTTTCGTATTTCCTGATCTTTCTCCTGTTATATTTCATTTACATGAAAAATAGAGGAAAAGTCAGGAGTGGATTGTTAAGCAGTCTTTTTCTCATACTTGTTTTTACCGTTAGGTTTTTTATCGAATTCATCAAAGAAGCCCAGGTAGGTTTTGAAGCCGGAATGACACTTAATATGGGACAATTATTAAGCATTCCACTTGTTTTACTGGGATTTGTTTTTCTGGTATATTATTTAAAAAAGGGAAAATACCCTATGACTATTAACAAACCGAACTAATCAGATCATGTACAAGATCGTGTTATTACGGCACGGTGAAAGCATCTGGAACAAGGAAAACCGATTTACCGGCTGGACAGACGTTGACCCTTACCGATAAGGGAAGAGAGGAAGCTGCTGAAGCCGGTAAGGCGCTTAAAAAGGAAGGTTTCGTTTTTGATCTCCGCATTTACATCTATTCTGAAAAGAGCCAACAAAACATTGGAAAATCAGGGAAAAGCCAAGATTTAAATATAATATTTAACTTTGTAACGTTTTTTTAACTGCCTAATCTTTCAACAATGGGTGAAGAAAAAATATTAAACCCTAAAATATCTGAAGAGCCAGGGAAAAAAAGGCCCGTTGGTTTTATCATTATAACCTTTGTCCTGGCCCTTTGTTTGGGTGCCTTGATTTTTCTATACTTTAATCAAAAGACAGAAATGATCGAGATGGAAAAAGTTTTAACAGACGAAAAAGATTCGCTGGTAAATGAGCTTTCCAATTTGATGTTTCAATACGATACCCTGAAAACTAATAATGTCAGCCTGAATGCCAAGCTGGAGGCCGAACAGAACAAAATTAAAAGCTTACTGACTATACAAACCTCCAATGCACAAAAGATCCGGTTATACAAAAAGGAGCTGGCCACCCTGAGAAAAGTAATGAAAAGTTACATTGTCCAAATTGATTCACTTAACACAAAAAACATACAACTTACAACTGAAAACATTGAAGTAAGGAAAAATCTGGCAAAAGCCCGGGAAACCAACGTTGAACTTTCTCAGATAAAAGAAGATTTAAGTGCAAAGGTAGAAATGGCTTCCGTTATTTTAGCTAAAACCATTCTGGCAACTCCTATAAATACAAAAGGAAAGGAAAGATACAGGATAGAGAGAATTGATAAGATCCGTGTTTGTTTTACCCTGCGTGAAAATCCCATTGTTGAAGCCGGGAAAAAAGACGTTTATCTGCGAATTGCCAGGCCAGACGAACTAATTCTCGCTGACTCTCCCGATAATTTGTTCGAATTTAAAGATGAACTAATTGTATATTCTGCTATACGGACTGTAGAATACTTAAACCAGGATATTGATATGTGTATTTACTGGAACAATAACGGTGACTTAATCCCCGGAAATTACACTTTTTATCTGTACCTCGAAGGAAACAATATTGGTAGCACAACCTTTCTTTTGAAATAAACCAATATAGATAATTTTAAATTCCCATCTTGCTCACGAATTTCAATTTTTTTTATTAATATTAAAGCCTAACATCCTCACCGGGTGACTTTGAGTCACCCGGTGAGTTAAAAAAAATAAATTATGAGAATCGGATTTATCATTGGGCGTATTGGCGGTGTTGATGGTGTTGCCCTTGAGGCTGAAAAATGGATTGATGTCCTGAAAAGAATGGGACATGTGGTCTTTATCATTTCAGGACAATATACGGAGTGGGTCTTTGATCCCGAACATGATACAATGGTTCCTGAAATGTCATTCTTTTCTCCGGAAAGTTACTGGGGACAGAAGAAAGCTTTCTTTTATCCTGACACCAACATCCAAGAATTGCTGGAACATATCGATCTGTATTCACGAATTATCTCAGAAAAAATCATAAACTGGGCTAATGATAGGAAAATAGACCTTCTGCTTTCAGAAAACTCATCGGCTTTGCCATCGCATCTGGAACTTGGTTTGGGAATTAAAATTGCCGTTAAGAAATTAGGGCTTCCCACAATAACCCATGATCATGATTTTGCATGGGAACGGGGAGATCGTTACTTGTCGCCGCATGAGGAAATTAATCAGTTTGTAAATGATACTTTTCCTCTTCGTCTTCCAAACGTTACCCACGCCGTAATAAACCTGCATGCCCGGGAAACTTTGATGGAAAAATTCGGTCGAAGTTCTGTTGTTGTTCCCAATGTTATGGATTTCGATATGAAATTTAGTGAAAAAACAGTGAAAAATCAGAATCTCAGAAGAGATTTGGGTCTTGAAAAAGATGATCATTTGTTGTTCCAGATTACACGTATTGTCAAAAGAAAAGGCATCGAGGTTGCAATAGATCTGATTGACAAACTTAAGGACAAAACAATTAAACTTGTAATAACCGGTAGTTATAAAGACGATGCGGGTAGTCTTTATTACAACGAACTTATTAATCAGATTCATGAACTGAAATTAAGCCGGCAGATTATTTTTGCATCTCATATTATTCATAATAAAGGACTTATGGGCAATGGAACAGAGAGAAATTATTCCCTTTCCGATGCTTATGCTCATGCTGTTGCCTGCACTTATTTCAGTACATATGAAGGTTTCGGAAATGCATTTGTTGAGTCCATACTGGCTAAAGTCCCAATATTTGTTAATAATTATAAACCTGTTTACTGGCCGGATATCGGAAGTAAGGGTTTTAAAGCCGTGATGCTTGAGGATAATATATTAACCGATGAGGCTGTTGAGGAAATGAAAGAGGTTATTTTTAATGAACAACTCAACAGGGAAATAGCTGAACATAATTATAAACTTGGCAAGAAATATTTCTCCTACACCACATTACAGGAAAAACTCGATGAATTAATTACAATCGCTATTAAATCTTAATTTACTCGTCAGACGAACTTTAGTCGTCTGACGAGCTTATTAAAAAGATCAGCTATTATCTCTACCCATTAATCCGCCATCAATAGTTCTGATATTATATTATCGGCAATAAATTTACCCTGTTTTGTCAATATCAGGCTCTCATTTTTAATATCGATCATTCCGTATTCCAGTAATCTTTTGGCAAGACTTACGCAATAATCCCTGGCTTCTTTGCTGAATTCCTCCTCAAGATATTTTAAATCAACTCCCCACATGGTTCTGAGCGATGTTAAGATATAGTCATTATATCTCCTTTTAGGGTCTAATATTTCTCTTTCAAAAACCAGGCTGTCTGCCATTAAAGATTGGATATATTTATCATTACCGGCAATGTTCCACTGCCTTGAATGCCCGTTGTATGAGTGTGCCGATGGCCCTAATCCCAGGTATTTTTCTTGCTTCCAGTAATTTGTATTGTGTTTTGAAAAATAACCCTCTTTGCAAAAATTTGAAATTTCGTACGGAATAAAGTGGTTTTGAACCATTTGCTCAAGAAGAACACTATACTGTTCTACATTTTCTTCCTCTTCCAAGGGTGTGATTTCTCCCTTTTCGATCAATTGTGCCATTACCGTACCCGGTTCAATGGTTAAAAAATAAGCCGAGATATGTTGAACATTAAATTCAAACGCCTGTTCAAGATTTTTTTTCCAGTTTTCCACACTCATTCCGGGAATACCGTAGATTAAATCAATGCTGATGTTGGAAAAGCCGGCAGATTGAGAAAGTTTAACGGCATTTATCGCCTGTCTTTTATTATGCCTTCGATTCAGCAACAAAAGATCCTCATCAAAAAAGGATTGAATACCAATACTAAGACGATTTACGGGTGTCGTTTTTATTTCACAAACGTAATCCTTAGCGATATCATCCGGATTAACTTCAAGGGTTATTTCCGGATTATCTGTAATTTTATGAATCTCTGACAATTTTTGAAAAAGGCTATTTATTTCTTTACCGTTTAAAACCGAGGGTGTCCCACCACCAAAATAAATGGTTTCAATTTTTTCACCTTCCAGATAATTCTTCTGTAATTCAATTTCATGTTTCAGTGCCTCAATAAATTGCGGCTTTTCCTTTAAAGAATTGCTCTTATAAAAATCACAATAGAAACACAATTGTTTACAAAAAGGTATATGAATATATATTCCGGCCATTATCTTAACAAATATAACCAATCACTGCATTTGCTACTGCCCTGGGCTCCGGTGGTAAAGAGTAAACGTTTTTTTCGTATTGACTGTTATAGGGGGAGATATTCAGTGTTTTTCCGTCTACAACCAGAGTGCTGCTTCCTCCGGGATCAAATCCCATAGCTTTTTGGATTCCAAGCTCAATCAAAATCTCTGCCATATCAATATGAGTTGCTCCCACCGATTCCCTGATTCTTCCATTAATTGTTAAAACCACCAAATTACCGGAAGGGTCTAAACCTAAGGCTATTTTGGGTCCCCTCATATCCGTATAATCCAGCCGTGCTGCCTGGGTTTTTATTGAATTCCGGGTTTTCCATCCTTCTTTTTCCATATTCAGGTTTAACTCTCCATCATCAACCAACAATGGCCCTGCCTCAACAGCGTGCAAAACTTCCTCATATCCTTTTACCTGTATCCGTAATTCTTTATCAATTACTGCAAAACTTGCAGGAAAATTTGATTTATCAAACGATAGGGTTAAACCCACAGGCATAATCTCAACATTTTCTCTTTCTTTCGTTTCTATTATCTCTTTCACTACATTGCCTGCCAATCTCAGAATAATTCTTCCATTTCCCTTAATTTCATGTTGAGGGTATAATAAATCATAGTAACATGGCCGGTCGCCGGGTTTATCGACATTATAATTTTCTTTGGATAGCTCAATGCTTGTATTCCCTACCGATATAGTAATACCATTGGCTGAGGTTACTCTCTTAATATCCAGTTTTCCATCCTGATAAATCAAAAGCGCTGCCTTATTATATAACGGGGTGGATATGATTTTCCTTTCAAATATTAATAATCCTAAAGGCGAACCAATATAAGATTCGGGCAAACCCAATTTTCCAACCAATTCAGGGT
>JAUWBB010000240.1 GCA_030605195.1 Bacteroidota bacterium | reverse complement strand
GATAGCCTTCACATAGAATTATATAATCTGTCTGATGATATCGGCGAGCAAAACGATGTATCAGAGCAACATCCGGAAATAGTGGAACAGATCCGAAAAATTATGAAGGAGTCACGAACCCCATCCAAAGAATTTCCATTTAAACAAATCGATCTGAATTAAAAAAATAAAACCTGTTAAGCGGATAAAAAAAACGACACGGTTACTTGTCTGCCATGGCTTTGGCAGTCAGGGTCTTTTAGCAAATTATAAAAAATCATTACCTTGCCCGCGTAATTATTAAATCCCCACTTATGACAAGCAAGGAAAGAGTTAAAACAGCGTTGGCTCATAAAAGACCGGATAAGATACCGGTTGATTTTGGAGGTACACCCGTTACGGGGATCCATGTTCTGGCGATTGAAAATTTACGGAAATATTTCGGTCTGGAGAACAAGCCGGTCAAAGTGATCGAACCCTACCAAATGCTTGGTGAGATCGATAATGAACTACTTTATATCATGGGGGTTGATATTGTTGGATTTTCCCCGGGAAATAATATGTTCGGTTTTGCAAATGAAAACTGGAAAGAATTCAAAACCGGATGGAGTCAGGTTGTTCTGGTTCCTGGCAATTTTGACACGACCATCGACAAACAGGGAGATCTTCTAATATACCCTGGGGGAGATACTACAGCTGCTCCGTGCGCAAAAATGCCCAAAAGCGGATACTTCTTCGATGCTGTTATACGTCAGGGACCCATTGTCGAAGCCGCCCTGGATCCGGAAGACAATCTGGAAGAATTTTCACCCGTTTCAGATACCGATCTTGAATACTTTAAAAACAAAATTGATGAACTATCCAAATTGGATAAAGGGATTATAGCCAATTTGGGGGGAACAGCCCTTGGAGATATTGCCTTGGTTCCGGGATTAAATTTGAAAAATCCAAAAGGGATAAGGGACGTTTCAGAATGGTATATCTCGACTGTCGCAAGACAAGATTATATTCATGAAATATTTGATTCTCAAACAAACCTGGCGCTAAAAAACCTGGAAAAGGTTTACCAGGTGGTTGGCAACCGGATTGATGCTGTTTTTATCTGCGGAACGGATTTCGGAACCCAAACTTCACAATTCTGTTCGGTAACTACGTTCAACGCTTTGTATGCCCCATATTATAAAAAAATCAACGATTGGATCCATCAAAACACTACGTGGAAAACCTTCAAACATTCCTGTGGAGCTGTTGTCCCTTTAATCCAGTCATTCATTGAATGCGGTTTTGATATTCTGAACCCGGTTCAGATCAATGCAACCGGCATGGATCCAAAATACCTGAAAGAAACATACGGTGACAAGCTGGTATTTTGGGGAGGTGGAATAGATACTCAGAAAGTTCTGGCTTTCGGAAGTCCTGAAGAAGTCCGGAAACAGGTATTGGACAACTGCCGGATATTTGGAGAAAATGGTGGCTTTGTGTTCAATACAGTCCATAACATCCAGGCAAATCTGCCTGTGGAAAATTTAGTGGCTATGTTGAAAACGCGGGAAGAAGTAAACCGTTAAGGACATAGTTTCACAAATTCACCCTGTGAAATAAATCTTCGATTTATTTCACAGGGCGAATTAAAAAAAAACTTTAATTTTCAGGTTTCATAAATAATTAGTTAATAATCGGCCCGCCCGTACCGAACGGTACGTTCGGGCGGGCAGTCCACAGTCGGCAGTCCACAAAAAAGTAAATAACAATCAAACAATTATAACACAATAATAAATATTAAAAATCACAAATGACAAGCACCAAAATACAAATAAATCTCAATGAACCAAATCACACTATTCAAAACTGTTACGGTCATTTGATAATTGATATTTGGAATTTATTTGTTATTTGTTTTTTGTTATTTGGTGCTTTAATTCAAAATTTGTTTGACTTTATGGACTGACATTAAATAGTCCAGTCTTCAGATTGCCGACTGCCGACTGTCCGAAGGACTCCTTTGGAGAAGATTGCCCGCCCGTACCGAACGGTACGTTCGGGCGGGCCGACTTAAAAATGCAAAGTATAATGAAATTAGTGATTATCAAGCCATAAACTTTAAAATTCCGATACGTTAACAATCCTTATTATCATGAAAAATAACGTACTCTTTACCATCTTATCTTTTTGTGTTCTTGCTATTCTGTTTTCCTGCACTAACGAGAAAGTTACACTGGAAACATTATTAGAAGAAATGACTGACCGTGAAGCGTTTACGTATTTTCCGGAGCCTGCTTACACTATAAAACAGTTCAGTAGCTATGACAGAAAAAGCTTATCGCCGGAAAAAAACGGTTGGTTTGCAAACCGGGACTATACTCATTTTATCCGGGAAGAGACCATTGAAGGCAGATGCGAATTTGTGCTATTTGACAGTGAAGGTCCTGGCGGGATAGTCCGGTTTTGGATGACCTTTGCAGGCCAGGGAGCTTCGGAAGGTACATTGCGAATATATATCGACAACGGGGAAGAACCGGTAATTGCAGATAGTGTGCTAAAAATCCTTAGCGGTGGCTTGCTGGCCGGAGAACCGCTAAGCGCTTCAGTATCTCCCGAAACCGAATACCAGCGGCGGGGCCATAATCTTTATCTGCCATTACCCTATGCGGAACATTGCATGATCACCTACGAATGTAATGCCATTGAAATTAACGGTGATAAGCGCAGGCCAAGCATTTATTATAACATCAACTATCGAACCTATGCCAAAGGTACGGAAGTGGAGAGCTTTTCAACCAAAGTACTTACAGGAGCCAAACCTTTGGTAGAGAAAACGTGTAAAACATTGCTCAGACCTGATTTTACTGATGAAAAGGCAGAAACTCATTCCGGATCTAAAATCCTTAAACCCGGGGATCATCTTACATTTGAGCTAAAAGGCAAAAACAAAGCCATTCGCAAAATATTAGTTAAACTCGCTGCTGAAAACATGAACCAGGCGTTACGTTCAACAGTGCTTTCCTCTTCGTTTGACGGCAACCAAACAATCTGGGCGCCAGTGGGTGAATTTTTCGGAACAGGGTACCAACTCTTTCCTTCCAAAACCTGGTATAGCGCAGTATCGGTCGATGGTCAGATGACAGCATGGTGGGTAATGCCCTACCAGAACAACTGCACGGTAAAACTAACCAATTATGGAGAACAGGAAGTTGAAGTTAATGCGGAAATTAACACTGCTGACTACAACTGGAAAAAATCGAGCATGTATTTCGGAGTCTCATGGCACGAGCACCACCGGATCCACAGCGCTAAACCAGACCCGGCCCAGGATGGCGACTGGCATTTTGATGTTAATTACGTAAACCTGGAAGGACAAGGTCTTTACGTGGGTGATGCGCTTACTGTTTTTAATACTGCCGATGCCTGGTGGGGTGAAGGCGATGAAAAGATCTTCGTAGATGGTGAAGCATTTCCTTCATGTATCGGTACCGGTACTGAAGATTACTACGGATATGCCTGGTGCCGTCCTGAAAAATTCTCACACCCATTTATTGCTCAACCTACCGGTGCAGGCAATTTCCATCCGGGAATGACAGTTAACATGCGCTACAGGTCTCTGGACGCTATCCCCTTTACTTCCGGGATTCAGTCAGATATCGAACTTTGGCATTGGGCACAAACCATTATGAACTATGCCATGACATCATACTGGTATGCAAAACCCTCTTTTACCTGCAATATAAAACCCGATGTGGAAACAGTAAAAATACCGGTAGCTCTTAAACGTTCCGATATATACCCGCCGGTTGTGGATGAGGATTGAGAAGATTTAATTAAGGTGTAAAAGAATTTCTAAGGTACTTTGTTATTACCATGCTGTCGGTTGCCTGCCTGTTTGGCAGACAGGTTTCCAACCGACAGTTCTCAGTGTCAGGTGAAACACCTGACATCATTAAATGTTTGTAAGGGGAAAAAAAAGTGGTTCTTACAGTATTCAGATTATAGCAAAACACATGTTAATACAATATTATAAAAACAGTTATTTAGAAAATAAGCATCATGCTTCAGCATGGTGTAAATCAGCACATTAAAAATATCTAGTCAGCTTCAGCTGACTTTCAAATTCAAAAAAGCGACTAGCCTATATTACATTCACATATGAATCCGGATACACCTGATTTGGTAAACAAAAAGCCAAATTCGGGTTTAATGATGATTTATGCCATGTTTAAAGTACGCTAAAGCGCACTAATTCAAATCTTTTTTTCATATATTCGACATCATGCTGAAGCATGGTGCTATTTTTTATCAATTTATTTTGGATATCCAATCGCACAAAACAGGAAAGTATGCATTATCCGGAAGAACTTTGTATATTTATTAAATTTCTCATTTAATAAATTTTAGAACATGAAAGCAAAATATTTATTTCTTTTCCTCGTGTTGGCCTCATGTAAACCAAAACAGCAACCAGCCGAAGATGCACAATGGATTCAATTATTTAACGGAGAGGATCTTACCGGCTGGGATATCAAGTTCTCCGGTCATGAATTGAATGACAATTATAAGAACACCTTCCGTGTTGAAAACGGGATCCTCAAAGCTTGTTATGACGAATACGAAAATTTCGACAATAAATTCGGTCATATTTTCTTTAAGGAGAAATTCAGTCATTACAAGTTACGGGTTGAATACCGGTTTGTTGGCGAACAGGTTCCTGACGCCCCAGGCTGGGCCATCAGGAACAACGGGGCCATGCTCCATTCCCAATCGGCGGAAAGCATGGGCATCGGTCAGGACTTTCCGGTTTCCATCGAAGTCCAATTCCTCGGAGGAACGGGTGAAGGAGAGCGTACTACTGCCAACTTATGTACACCAGGAACGAATGTAGTTATGGATGGTAAACTCATCACACAGCACTGCAACGGTTCCAGTTCAAAAACCTATCATGGAGACCAATGGGTTACCGTTGAAATTATTGTCCATGGAGACAGTATAATCCACCACGTGGTAGAAGGGGATACCGTATTGACCTATACAAAACCACAAATAGGTGGTGATGATATACCGGAAGGATTCCCATTAACGGAAGGCACCCCGTTAACAGAAGGATATATTGCCTTTCAGGCTGAAAGCCATCCTGCTGAATTCAGGGTTATTGAATTGCTTGATCTAAGTAAAAAATAGAAAGACATAGTTTCACGAATTAAAAAAAACCTTAATTTTCATGTTTCATGAATAATTAGTTAATAGTCGGCCCGCCCGTACCGAACGGTACGTTCGGGCGGGCAGTCCACAAAGAAGAAATAACAATCAAACAATTATAACACAATAATAAATATTAAAAATCACAAATGACAAG
>JAUWBB010000152.1 GCA_030605195.1 Bacteroidota bacterium | reverse complement strand
GATGGCAAACCTTGTTCCTGCAACTTATTTTTTAAAAGTTTACTCCGTAGGAAGGAACGACTGTACCGGAGTTTCTGACAATAACAAAGAACTAAAAACATTTAAAATTATTAAAAACTAAAAAAAATGAAAAAAGTATTTACAATTTTGGCAGTAGTATTATTAACTGCAAGTGTGTTCCTGCCACAGCAGGCAGGTGCTCAATCACCCGAAAAAATGAGCTACCAAGCCGTAGTAAGAGACGCAAGCGATAACCTTGTAACGAACCAGTCAGTAGGCATGCAAATAAGCATTTTGCAAGGCTCTGCAAACGGAACAGCCGTTTATGTAGAAACCCAAACGCCAGGTACCAATGCCAATGGTTTGGTAAGTATAGAAATAGGCAACGGAACAGTAGTATCCGGAGATTTTTCGACTATTGACTGGGCAAACGGGACTTATTACATAAAAACCGAAACAGACCCGGCAGGGGGAATAAATTACACCATAACCGGTACAAGTCAATTGTTAAGCGTACCTTATGCATTACATGCAAAAACAGTTACAAGCTTTTCAGAGAGCGATCCAAAGATAGGTACTATAACAACTAACTATCTTTCTAAGTGGGATGGTTCTGCTCTTGTTACAAGTTCTATATTTGATAACGGCAATGTCGGTATTGGAACTTCTACCCCGAATGATGGAAAACTTGAGGTCAACGGTGAGATCTCGACCGGCCATGATGGGCTGAGGTGGAAACTATTTTCAGGAATAAATTATGGTGTTTACGGCAGGTTCGAGCGTTGGCATGTGTGAGCGAGTAAACCCCGTACGCTTCGCTAAGAGGGCAAGCATAATACATTTGACATTTTAACACAAGTTTCAAAATATAGCTGCATAGATACTACATATTCCACCTTTCTTATAAAATTTTTCTCTGGTCTTTATTCAATTTGAAAATTATCAATTGTATTATTAACTTTGTTTAAATGAATCATTTTTATTATGCTTACTCAAAATGATATAATTAATTTCTTAAGAGGGAATAAGAATTTCTTCAGATCAGAATTTCAAATAACTGAAATTGGTCTCTTTGGTTCTTTTGCCAGAAACGAACAAACTGAAAAAAGCGACATTGATATTATTATTGAGCTGGAAGAAAATACACGGAATATTTTTCATTTAAAGAAAAGATTGAGACAAATTATTAAAGAAAATTTTAAACGTGAAGTCGATATTTGCACAAAGAAATGGATTAAACCGATTTTCAGAGATTATATTTTAAACGAAGCTATATATGTATAAGAATGATCTGACCATAATATCTTTAATGTCAGAGGCAATTGATAAGATACATAAATATTCCCGCAAGTATAGAAATGCTGGTGAATTTTTCCACGATGAGGGAATGTTTGATGCAACATTGATGAATTTTATTACTCTCGGAGAAATGGTTTCAAGATTATCTGAAGAATTTAAAACCAAATACAATTATATTGAATGGCGGGATATCTATGACTTCCGAAATATAATAGCACATGATTATTTCGGCATAAATGCTGAAGAAGTATGGGATATCATTCAGAATGACTTGCCAAAGTTTAAACAGCAGCTAAGCGAGATTCGGGATATGCATTAAGTACTTACCAGGTGTTTCTTATTGAAAGGTTATATTGATGTACGATGTTTGAAGGCAAATGTCAAACGTTTTTTGTTCTGATCGTTTTTCACATTTGACCCCGTACGCTTCGCTACGAGGGCAAGCATCATACATTTGACATTGTTCAGGCGTTTCCTTCTGACAGGTCAAAAAAATGGAGGTTGATTTTTCAAATTCCCCCTTAAAAAGGGGACAAGGGGGATGTAAATTCTTTATTCAGGTGATTTTCAAAACTCATATAATAATTCCTTCTTTTGAAATATTTTCATATAATGGAGTTATAAGATATTTAGTTTTCCATAATTTTTCTGGTCGGATTAATACACTTATTGCCTGATCAGTTTTCAGCTCTACATCATAAATTGCATCGAAATATTTATCTTTATCTTTAGCTGACAGTCTATCTTTTGAAATTAAAATAAGTATATCCCAATCCGATTCTAAATGAGCATCTCCTCGGGCATGTGAACCAAATAATATTACAGTTGCAGATTTATCAATCTTTAATACTGCCTCCTTGATCAAATTTAATATATCCTTTTCTGAAACCATAATTACAAATATACAACATTAATATTTTATATATAATACCTACAATTGAGCGATTTTAAATTTAAAATTACTCAAACAAATGCTGATCAATTATATACTGTTAAAGGTCAGATGTTATTCATTTTTGTTCTGTAAAATTAAGAAGATCAAGTATTTAGATTTATAAAAATTAAATTATTAAGTCATCTTAAGTATACTATATTATGAAAATTCTTTATTCTTATGTTTATTACCTTAGTTGTATTATTTTGATCGGACAATAAGGTAATAAGGTATAGCATGGGGGCAAATAAAAAACACACGCACAGTCAACATTATTACCTTATTTTAATAAAAAAATTGAATATAATAACCTATACACTCATTTTGTATTTACCACATTACTCCGACAACCAATAATATCAGAAAAAAACAGAATTCGTATAGAAAAATACATTACCGGAATTGTAAACAATAATTCATCAAAACTATATTGACTATTAGATTATTTACCCCGTGGAATACAACGGAGTTGTGGCGGAGCCATTCCACGGGGTAAACCACCGAAAGGGTTAACGATTTTAAAACCCCGTCAGCGGTTATAACCCCTGACGGTGGTTTGGTTGGTTTTCAACAACTCTTCCAGGTCTGTTGGACGCTGGAAGGTTGTTTCGCCTGAAGACCTGCCAGCGTTCGAAGGACCTGGCAGAGTCGAAAAAGAAGAAGATATTCAACCATTAATGATATGGCAAGATTTTAATTATTCCAGTATTCAATGTCAGGTGGAAACACCTGACATCATGTAAATGTCTTTATTATGTTCACGTTAAGTTATATGTTATTCGTAAAAAGGTTTCAGGTTTCAAGTTTCAATGACACATTACCTGTTGCAGTAATTAATTTGTCTGCAAATCACAAACAAATAACATTTAACTTATAACATTTCATAACATTCTGCTTCTTTTCTTCTTATGCCACAGATCAGTTACCGGCCGGAACCTTAAATTGCACTAATAGCTGTAATCAGCTTGTGGTACATGTAATAAACCATAATAGAGATTAAAATAAACCCGAAAATAGCAATTGTATTTTGTGTTTTATTATTTCGGTGCTTACCCATTACCTTTTTGTTATTCAGCATTAAAAAAAGTCCAACCGCAATCAACGGAACGGCAAATATGGAAGAGGCCTGAGCCATAATTAGGGCATAGATAACATTACCACGGAAGAAAACAGCGATCACCATACCTAAAAGTAAAATAACCGAGATAAAAATTTTAGGCATTTTTTCATTCATCGAACGGCCTAATCCGAGACCATCAGCCAATAAACCTCCGCCAATAACAGCATTTACCATTAATGATGAGAAAGCTGCTGCACAAAGTCCTGTACTGAATATAATTTTTGCAAAACCACCGAATAATGCTTCCAATTGCAGAGCCATATCGGCCGCGGAGTTCACTTCAATCCCCCGGGGATGCAGGGCTGCTGCTGAAGTTATTATTACTAAAGCAGAAATAAGGGCAAGCATAAATATACCCGTGTAAGAGTCATTTATGCCGGTTTTTATATTACCCGGCTTCCAGCCTTTATCCTGTACCAGATATGACTGGTATATAGCACAATGAAGGACAAAAGTTGTAGCAACCAGAGCAGCTATTACGTCAAAATGATCAATCGAAACAGAAAGAGGCACAAAGCTTTTTCCAATTGAAACCGGATCAGGTTTTGTAAGGGCAAGGTTGAATACAAAAGCAATAATCATGATCATAACCATAACCATCATGATTTTTTCAATAACCTTATATAGATTTTTTGCCCGGAAAATAAGGATTAGTCCAAGAGGTGTAAAAATCAACGGCCAAACACGTTCATCAATACCGGTAATTCCCTTCATGCCAATTCCAATTCCCAGGTTATTGCCGAACTGGAAGCTGGAGGCAGCCATAAACGCGGAGATGCCGATCAAAACTGCAAACCAGCGCCATATGTTTCCGTGATGGATTGAAGGATCGATTTATCATGTAATACCCCAAACCGGGCGCCCATTGAGGCATATACAGCCATAGATATGGCAGCTATAACAATTACCCAAAGAAAGGCGTATCCATTTTCAGATCCAATTCTTGACGCGACAGTTATGCTACCCGGACCTAGAACAACGGAAGCAATAATAAAACCGGGGCCAATTGATTTGAATATTTTCTTAATCTTCCCTGACATCTTAAACTATTATACCACCGTCAATGTAACCCGGTCGTGCCCAGCACAAGGCATGTGGTCCGGCAAGGCTGGCCAGACGGGATTCCAATTCCTTTGGATCGGCACTTGCCGGTTCACTTTTACCAAATTCATGCGCCAACTTTATGTTTTCCTCTAAAGGTTCGATGCCAAAATGGCCGACTACTGCACTTGCAACCCCTTCTTGTGTCCAGGCATATTCTAAAAGCTCTTTTGCTGTTGCTTCCACCCCGACGATATCGCGTAATACTTTCATTGCAATAACACCGGTATTTTTCTTCCTGGCGGCAGGCAAAGCTACTTTTGCATAATTTCCATACCCGGTTGGATTCATTGCCAAAATAACAACATCAAAATCAAGTTTCTCAAGGAAATCCCTGGAACGTTCTGCACTGTCCATACTTGAAAATCCAATATGTTTAACAATGCCTGACTCTTTTAATGCAACCATTTCTTTATACAAACCTTTTTCAATTTCAGCGACATCATCCGGGGGTGCGATAGCATGTATCAAAAGAATATCGATATAGTCTGTTTTCATTTTTACCAGGCTGGTCTCAACTGATTCTTTAACCTGGTCAGGATCCCGTGATTCCAGTTTTGTTGAAAGAATAATTTTATCCCGGTATCCCGGTAAAATTTCACCAAATCGTTCCTCACTACCTGACGCTTTGCCTTCTCCTAAATTAAAACCGGCAAGATTATAACTTGGTGCTGTATCAAACAGATTAATACCGCTTTCAACAGCTTTTCTCAAAACCTTTTCCCAGTCGCCATCATTATTTTTCAGAAACTGTGAACCTCCGCCAAACGATAATATTGAAACTTTTAACCCGGTTTTGCCAAGGGTACGTTGTGGAATCTTGATTTCTTTATCCTTGTCTGAGAATAATGAGTAAGATGTTATCAGTCCTGAAGCAGATATAACAGCAGCTCCTTTAGCGGATTTCTGAATGAATTCCCTGCGTGAATACTTGTCTTGCTTTTTTTTCATAATTCTATTTTTTTAATTTGATATAATACGGTTCCTTTTTCATAGGACCTGTGTACATTAGGGGTCCGGGATTATCCCTGGTTCCATAATGAAATTTTGAATAGTTCATGCCGGTTACCACCACAAAGCTTATCTCTATTTCGGAATTTTCACCTGGAGCGTGGTGAAACTATTGACTTTTCCGTGTTTGGTGTATGTCCCGGTTATGCCATATTCCAGCCGGTAAAAGTAACGAGTGGCTGGTTTCAAATCATCCATTTTGATTTTTATAATGTAGTCGTTATCGGAATTGGCCGGTTTCCATGATGAATAAAAAGGATGGCTGAAATTGGGTATAGTATCTATTTCGAACCGTGCAATGCCTTCGGCTCCGGGAGGGTCTTCATTTTGCAGGTTTTCAGTTTTGGTCAGACGGGATTGAAGGATCACGCTGGTTTCAGTAACTTCTCCTGCCATGGCTCCCTGTGCTGTAAATATGGCAAGTGGGTCATAGGGCATCGGCGGTTTAAAACCGGGTTTGTAGTAAGGGTATTTATCAAATATATCACCTTTGCCAAAGGCTCTCGGGTCACCTGTTTCCATGAGTTCTTCAATAAGCTGCTTTCGAAGTCTTTCCCTTTCCTTCCGGTACTCCTGTAAACCAACCACATTCTGCAGTTGACCCGGATCCTCGCGTAGATCATACAGCTCTTCATGTGGTCGTTTCAGGAATGCCAGCTCGAACAATTTAATCACTGCAGGTTCCTTTGTGTGTTTCATCATAAAGCGTTTGGTGGGGGAATCATCAATATCGCCATATGGCCTGGTGGGGTCTGATGATTCATAACCATGGAGATCACCGGCCGGCCAGCGCTCCGGTTCGAAATTTATGATATACAGAAAGTTTTTTGTACGGATGGCGCGCATAGGGTATCCAAGCCCTCCTTTTCGTACCCAGGCATGCCGCTCCTTGCCGAGAAGCACATGATCCCGTTCGTTGTCCACCTGTCCCGATTTTTCTGAAAGAAGAATGTTCATCAGGCTTTTCCCGGTTGTTTGGGCAGGAATGCCTATACCTGCGGCTTCCAGAATGGTAGGGGCCAGGTCGATGAGGCTGATGAAGTCGGCCACTACCCGTCCTCCTTTCACCTTTGTACCCCAACGAATAGCCAGCGGCATTCGTGTACCAAAATCATACAGGTTGCTTTTACACCGGGGGAAGGGCATTCCGTTATCGGATGTGCAAATAATGATTGTATTTTCCAGTTCACCGGCTTCTTCGAGCATCGCGATCATTTCCCCCAGGTGCCGGTCATACCATTCAACCTCGAAGTAGTAATCTAAAATATCCAGCCTTACCGTTTCTACATCAGGCAAACAGGGCGGGATAAGAGCATCTTCCGGGTTTTTGCCTGACCGTAGTCCGCTCCCTTTTTCATATCCCAGGTGTGGTTCAAAACTCCCATACCAGAAACAAAATGGCTTATCTTCTGGTTTGTTCTTCAGAAATTCACTGAAATTAGCAGCATAGTCAATATTGTTGATATACTTTGGTGACTCGGTCTTTACGCTATTAAAAGCTTTGCCTGCCGGGTTATTTTCTCTGCCACCTTTTTTTATCATTCCGGGTCCCCATGCTTTTCCCGTGTATCCGGAATAATATCCATGTTCTTCGAGTATTTCCGGATAGGAAACAAATTTTTCTTGCAGGGTACTCCATAGATTGCCTCCTTCTTCCAGGCGCCAGTGGTATTGACCGGTCAGAACAGCACCACGGGAAGGGGTGCAGGATGGGGCAGAACAATAGGCATTGGTAAACAGAATTCCTTCGGTAGCTACCCGGTCAAAAGCAGGCGTCTCAATTCCTTTAGTTCCGGCAATACTTGCATGTGGCCATGACCAATCATCAGCTATGGCAAAA
>JAUWBB010000143.1 GCA_030605195.1 Bacteroidota bacterium | reverse complement strand
TTATAAATCAATAAACAAAGGGATTTTGTAACAATAGAAAATTTCTTTACAAATAATGATAAGTTCATTATACAGGATTAAGAGGGAATGGACAAGGTTTCTGCCTTTCTTGTTATTCCTGTGGTTGAACGGGTTCAGTCTTTTGGCAAATACAGATCCCTCTTCATTGTTTACAGCAATTGACCGCGGTGATTTGGAGACAGTAAAAGAGTTTTTAATCGACAATGAAATAAACGGGTATTATGGGGAGAAAAAAATCACACCATTAACATATGCTATTCGGCAAAACCAGTATAAAGTAGTAAAACTCCTGGTGAAGATGGGTGCTGATGTAAATCAATTATGCCAGGATAAAACTCCTCTTATTCACTGTGTCCAGAGGAATAAAATAAAACTGTCAAATTATTTGATTAGAAAAGGAGCGGATATAAACGGCTTAAGTAATAGAGGAAATAATGCCTTGATTTATGCTGCGTATGAAGGCACAATTGAAATGGTAACATTTTTGATCCGGAAAGGGATCGATTATAATCACAAAAATAATATTGATTATACGGCATTGGATTATGCCAATCAATTCGGGAATATTGAAGTTGCCCGGTATTTACGATCCGTTTCTGCCCGAAGTATTGCAACTACATACCCTGATTACCTGGATGGTCCTCATATTTTCTGGATGGATGACAAGAATGCAACTGCAATTTATATGAAAAGAGATAGTGTGGAAGACAAAACCACACTTGAAACCAAAGAGTTGGTCATAAGGAAGAGTTCATATGAATTTGCCGGATTTGCCGGTGATACCTCTGATTATGTTGTGTACAAAGAAAAACCCCCTTCGCCATTCATGTTTACTAACGTTGAAGAGATTTTTGCTGTGGGCGATGTTCACGGTGGTTATAAAACCCTTGTTAAACTTCTTCAAAATCAAGGAATAATTGATTCACATCTAAATTGGTCATGGGGGAAGGGGCACCTGATTTTTTTAGGTGATGTTTTTGACCGGGGTGAAAAAGTTACGGAATGCTTATGGCTAATCTATAAACTTGAAAGACAAGCTCATGCACATGGTGGGGCCGTACATTTCATTATCGGAAACCATGAATTACTGATCATTACTAATATTCTTGATGATGTATCTTTAAAATATACCTATATGACGCAATATCTCGAAAGGGAGTATTCGTCATTGTATTCTGAACAAACGGAATTTGGCAGATGGCTCAGGACAAAAAATGCAGTCATTAAAGTTGACGACAAGCTATTTATTCATGGAGGAATTTCACCTGATCTACTGGCTGAAGGCATGAGTATATATTCCATGAATAAATGTTTATGGAATTATTTTTCCGGAAATATCGATTCAACAAATTTTGAAGGAATTAATGCTATACTTCATCATATCACAGGTATATTCTGGTATCGTGGTTATTTTTTTGAAATGGAAGGATATCCGGTGATAACTGAAGAAGAAGTAGATCAAATACTTGAGTTATACGATGTTTCAAAAATAATAATTGGACATACAAACGTAAAGGAAATTAAACCTTTATACCACAATAAGATATATGCCACCGATATTCCTTTTTATGAAGATGGATATGAACTTCAGGGCCTTTTAATTAAGAATAAGAAATACTATCGTGCTTTACTGGATGGCACGCTGGAAAGGATTGAATGATACTCGTCCGCCCCGTGAAACGTAACCCGAAACCCGTCCACAATAACCCGGCAACATTTTCGTTACCCTTTGGGAAAAATATATTAGGATTAAACTTTACAATATTATACTTTTGCATTTTAGAATTAATAATTCTCGTTTACATCCGGTACTAACAATTCAAAAACCAAAAAAAAGATATGAAAAGTTTTATGGGATTTTTTCCGTGGATTTTGATCATTTTTTCTTTTTATATCCACGTTATAGCTAATGCAGAAGTTAGAATAAGTGATTTTTATCCTGGTAGTATTAACCAATTTACTACCGAAGATAGTATTCAAGCAGAAGATCAATTATTTAGCAATCATGATATTCTGGAGATTACAATAACAACCGACCTTAAAACTCTGATCCGGGATATTGGGAATAATCCTGAATATCATAAGGGAGTTATTTCCTATGCTTTACCAGGATTTGACACAGTTTCAGTAAATGCCAGATTAAGAACAAGAGGTGAGTATCGAAAAAACCGGGCTAATTGTGACTTTCCACCTTTACGAATAAAATTTAGCAAAAAAAATACCCTGAATACTCTTCTCCAGGGGCATAAAGACCTCAAGTTGGTAACCCATTGCAGAAAAAAATGGGATATTTATGAAAATTATTTATTGAAGGAGTATTTATTATATAGAATATATAATAATATAACTGGTTTTAGTTATAAAGTACGGTTGTTGAAGGTAACATACCTGGATATTAAAGGGGAAGTTGATCCCCTTACGAGATTTGGTTTTTTTATTGAGGGTACTAAGAAAATGTCTAAAAGGAATAGTGCAGTGGAAATAGAAACAAAAGGAATAGGAAAGGAAACTACCGATTATGATATATCGAATTTATTCTTTCTTTTTCAATACATGGTTGGCAATACCGATTGGTCCATACCTTATCTTCATAATGTTAAAATGTTAGCTGTTTGTAAGTCAAAGTACGTTCCCATACCATTTGATTTTGATTTCTCGGGTGTGATAGGCACTTCATATGCTGTCCCTGATTCACTTCTTCCAATAGCATCGGTAAGACAAAGATGCTGGCGGGGGCCGGGGAGAACACAGGAAGAATTGGCACCTGTGTTTGAAATCTTCAAAGAAAAAAAAGAAGAAATTTATACAATGTACAGGAATTTTTCTCACCTTAAAGAAAAACAAATTAATAATATTCTTAAATATTATGATAAATTCTATGCTATAATTAATGATCCCCGAAAAATAAAAAGAGAATTCGGACAAACCTGCTCAAGCGTAAGAAAGTAATTTTCTTTCAGGTAGAAAAGTTTATGGAATTATTCGGGTTTGACAGGGAGTAAAAAACTATTATTACCCGTTTTCATGATTGTATAGAGGAATCCGGGAGAGGGAGCTCCGTCCTTTACTTGAATCAAACAAAAAAGTTGACTGAAACTAACCAAAATATTTTCGAAAACGGAAAGAAACTTCCGCTGGTTGAGGAATTTTATACCATCCAGGGAGAAGGATATTTCACCGGAAAACCCGCTTATTTCATACGGATAGGAGGATGCGATATTGGATGTAGCTGGTGTGATACTAAATATAGCTGGAATCCGGATATTTTTCCCCCGGTGAATACAGATGATATTGTCGAACGGGTTATAAGAACCGAAGCAAAATCCGTGGTTGTAACAGGAGGTGAACCTTTAATGTATAACCTGAATTATTTATGTTCTGAGCTTAAGAGTAATAATATCAAGACCTTCATCGAAACTTCAGGGTCTCATCCTTTAACCGGAGAATGGGACTGGATATGCCTTTCTCCAAAAAAGGAAAATCCTCCCCTGGATAAAATATATTTAAAAACCGATGAATTAAAAATTATTATTCAGACAATAAATGATTTCGTTTGGGCTGAAATAACTTCAGGAAAAGTTAACCAATCCTGTAAATTATATCTTCAACCGGAATGGAGCCAATTTGAGAAGATCATTCCTGAAATCGTGGAATATGTGAAGAAAAATCCAAAATGGAGTATATCCCTCCAGGTCCACAAATTTATGCATATACCTTAGTGAAAATGCCTGATAAAAGAAGTGACTAAATGAAGAAGTGACTAATAAAAGAAATGCCTAAATTGCCTAAATGAAGAAGTGACTAAAGTGACTGAATGAAGAAGTGACTAAATCAAGAATTACCAAAATAATTTTGCAAATGATTTTATAATGAAATTAAGGAACAAATATTGCAGGGAATAAGATAATTAGTGAATTAAACACTGAAAATTTCGTTTTGTTGTTTTTTTCTGTAGTTTTAGATTATATTATATTTTATAAAATGTTTAAATGGGCAATCAATATAATGTTTTTTGCCAGTCTTTTTTCGGCTGTTGTTGCTCAGCAAGTGCCACGTACTCACTATGGTAAGGCCTTGAAACATTACAATAAGGCCAGGACTCATTATCAATTTTTGGATTACGACCAGGCAGCGAGAGAATTATTCAATGCGATAAAGACGGATAACCAGTTTATTGATGCTCATTTATTACTGGCAGAACTAAGTGCCGACAGAAAAAACTACCCACAAGCCATTGAATCATATAGAACAACCATTGGGATTGATCCATTGTTTTTCCCTAATGCCACATATAGTCTTGGCCATATTGAATTTCTCACGGGTTTGTATAAAGAATCAAAAAAACATCTGGAGCTCTTTTTAAAAGAGGGAAAGGGCAGTAAAAATCTGGAAGAGAAGGCTCGAAAAGAATTAAAGAATTGTGAATTTGCCTTAAAAGCAATAGAAAATCCGGTTCCGTTTAACCCATTAAACTTAGGTCCGAATATTAATTCTAATTATGATGAGTATTGGCCATCATTAACTGCGGATGGCCATACACTGGTAATTACCGTTCTGGTTCCGATCCAGACAAATGACAGATTTTTAAAAACCAGGAAACAGGAAGATTTTTACATCAGCCACTGGGAAAACGGAGAATGGGCAAAAGCAGAAAGTATAGGAAGACCTTTGAATTCAAATAAAAATGAGGGAGCTCAGTCACTTTCTTCCGATGGTCATTATATGTTTTTTACTGCATGCAAACGAAAGGATGGGTTCGGTAGTTGTGATATCTATTATTCAATGAAAACACCTAAGGGTTGGTCTACATCAGTAAATATGGGCAGACCTGTTAATTCCGGAAGCTGGGAGTCACAGCCATCCATTTCACCCGATGGAAGAACACTGTATTTTGCCAGTAACCGACCGGGAGGAAAAGGAAAAATGGATATCTGGAAAAGTACGGTAACCAAGGATGAACATTGGGGTGAACCGGAAAACCTGGGGGATGAAATAAACACTCCTGGTGATGAAATGTCACCCTTTATTCATAATGATAATCAAACGCTTTATTTTTCATCAAATGGCCAGGTTGGAATGGGAGGGTTTGATCTTTTCATTTCAAAACTGGATAAATCAGGTAATTGGAATACACCTAAGAATCTTGGTTATCCAATTAATACCCATGGAGATGAACTGGGACTTGTCGTTAATACAAAAGGAAATAAAGCATATTTTTCATCCAACAGGCTAAGCGATGCCGGTAAGGATATTTTTGAATTCGATTTATATGATGAAGTCAGACCGCTGGAAGTAACATATATGAAGGGAACAGTTTATGAGGAAGGTACAAAAAAGCCGTTAACGGCGAAGTTTGAGTTAATTAGTCTTGCTTCAAAAGAAGTTATTATGCAAGCTTATTCGGATCAATCCGGAAAATTTCTGGTAAATATACCCACCAATATGGATTATGCCCTTAATGTTTCGAAAGAAGGGTACCTGTTTTATTCTGATCATTTTTCGTTGAAAGGGATCAGGGAGATTACTGATCCGTTCCTTAAGGATATTCCTCTCAAATTCCTGAAACCTGGAGAAACCGTGATCCTGAAAAATATTTTCTACGAAACCGATTTATTTGCACTAAAGTCCGAATCAGAAGCAGAATTGAATAAAATAATTGAATTTCTGAATGCTAACACCGGAATCAGGATTGAGATAAGCGGACATACTGACAACGTTGGTTATATTGAATATAACCAAAAATTGTCAGAAAACAGGGCTAAAACAGTGTACCATTACCTTGAACAAAATAAAATTGGAAAAGAAAGGCTGGCATATAAGGGATATGGAATGTTAAATCCTGTAACCACTAACGACACCGAAGAAGGCAGGGCTATGAACCGCCGGACTGAATTAAAAATCCTTGAAAAAAATGAAGAAAAATATTAGCCGGTTATTAATATTTTTAGTTTCATTATGCTTGTATTTCTCTATACCCAGATATTCCCATTCACAGGTAAAAATTGAATTGTTGAACGGTTTTATTTATAATGTTAAAACCCCTTTAAAGATACAACAAGATGGATATCCCGATATCAAATTCAATGCTAAATATTATTCCAAACCTTTTGCATTACCTCCTTATTACGATATACGGTTCTCGAAGTGGAGAAACAACCGTGCCTGGGGTATTCAGTTTACACACCAAAAAATCTTTTTAGAAAATAAACCCACTGAAGTTCAGCGATTTTCTATTTCTCATGGGCTTAACGAATTGTTTATTCTCGGGATGTTTAAAAAAAATCAACTACTATACCATCTTGGTGCAGGCCTTATTCTAGCTCATCCTGAATCAACCATCCGGAAAAAGGAGTTTTCTGAGACCGGGGGTATTTATTTGGACAAAGGATATTATTTATCCGGTGTATGCCTTAGTGGAACCGCCGGATATAATAAAACGGTTTACAAGAATCTATTCTTGTCCCTGGAAGCACGGATTACCGGAGCCTGGGCCCGTGTACCGGTATCTAACGGTTTTGCCTCCGTTACAAACCTCGCCTTCCATGGTCTTCTGGGATTAGGTTGGGCCTTTGGTGTAAAAAAGAATCAGGATTTGGCTACGAGTCAGACCCTGACTTGGCATAAATAAAGCCTAAAGGACTTAAAGTAAAACCCTGACTAATTTCCGGTAACCATTTTCCCCCTGACTGTAGGCCCCGGATACACTATTCCCCAAAAACCATAACCTTTATATGAGAAGAATATTTCTTATCATGATAGATCCGGTGTGTCGCTTTTTGAAAATCGTCCTCATTACAATGATATATATCCACGAATTTTTGAGGATTGCGGTCAACCAATGGGAACCATGAGTTCTGGACTTGTATCATGATACGGTGGCCTTTCTTGAAAGTATGTGCAACGTCCTGAAGCTCGAAACTTACTTCAGTGACCTTATTTGGTTTAAAAGGCTCGGGGTTCTCAAAGCTGTCACGGAACCGGCCCCGCATCACTTCACCACGGACCAGCATCTGATAACCGCCCATAGGCACTTTTTTATCATTCTCAGGATAATCAACCATCTTATCGGGGAAGACATCGATCAGCTTGACAACATAATCAGCATCGGTTCCTGTTGTGCTTACAAATAAATTAGCATAAATAGGCCCCGTAAAGGTAATGTCTTCTGTAAGTGCATCTGTTTGATAGACCATTACATCGGGTCTGCGTGCGGCAAAGCGCTGGTCATCTGTCATATATTGTCTTGTTCTGCGTAAATGAACATCCTCGGTGTAGGGGACAGGCTTCATTGGGTTGGAAACATATTCATCATAGCTGTTATTTGAAACAGACGGCTCAAAAGACAATTTTCCTGATGGCTGGAAATACAAGTCCTTTTCAACCACGTTTTGTGGTGGCCAGGTGTCAAATTTCGACCATTTGTTGACGCCGGTAATAAAAATAGTAGCCTCAGGCAGGTCCATGTCTCCTTTCCCTTTCAGGTAATAATTGAAAAATTTCAACTCAACTT
>JAUWBB010000333.1 GCA_030605195.1 Bacteroidota bacterium | reverse complement strand
AGGTATATGTATACATGAATGCAAGGTTTATTTTTCAAATTTGAATAATGACTTGCATTTATCAAAATATTTCACCAGGAAATTATTAACAAAATAACTAAGTTACAAACACTTATACAATTAAACAGGAAACCCTAATTACATATTTCTACGATATTGTCCTCCTACTTCGAATAATGCTTCGGTAATTTGTCCCAGGGAACAATATTTGGTAACCTCCATCAGGCTTTCAAAAATATTCTTATTGCTTTTAACCGTCTGTTTCAGATTTGCCAGAAGTCCCCCGGTCTTTTCCTTGTTTCCTGCATGTAATTTGTTTAACATTTCGACCTGATATTTCTTTTCCCCTGTGGTTGCCCTGGTAACTTCATCCGGAATAATGGTTGGAGAACCTTCAGAAGATAAAAAAGTATTTACACCAATAACCGGAAGTTTACCACTGTGCTTCAATCGCTCATAATAAAGAGATTCCAGTTGAATTTTACTCCTTTGATACATCCTTTCCATGGCTCCTGTAACTCCTCCCCTTTCGTTAAGATTTTCGAATTCCATTAATACGGCTTCTTCTACAAGATCGGTTAATTCTTCAATAATAAATGATCCCTGAAAAGGATTTTGATTTTTTGCAAGTCCCAGTTCATGATTTATGATCATTTGAATTGCCATGGCACGACGAACCGATTCTTCGGTTGGAGTGGTAATTGCCTCATCATATGCATTGGTATGCAGGGAGTTGCAGTTATCATAAATGGCACTTAATGCCTGAAGTGTTGTACGGATATCATTAAACTCAATCTCCTGGGCATGCAGGGAACGCCCGGAAGTCTGGATATGATATTTCAGCTTTTGGGATATTGAATTCGCACCATATTTATATTTCATTGCTTTCGCCCAAATAATCCGGGCAACCCTCCCGATCACTGTATATTCAGGATCCATTCCGCTGGAGAAGAAAAATGAAAGGTTTGGTACAAACCGGTTGATATCCATACCGCGTGAAGCATAATATTCCACAAATGTAAATCCGTTGGAAAGGGTAAATGCCAATTGTGATATTGGGTTTGCACCGGCTTCAGCAATGTGATATCCGGAAATGGAAACCGAATAAAAATTTCTGACATTTTGATCAATAAAGTATTCCTGGATATCTCCCATTAATTTAAGAGCAAATTCAGTTGAAAAGATACAGGTGTTCTGTGCCTGGTCTTCTTTTAAAATGTCGGCCTGAACAGTGCCTCTTACTTTTGATAAGGTTGCTGCTTTTATTTTGTCATATATTGGTTTAGGTAAAACCTGATCACCCGGCACACCCAGGAGCATCAAACCCAATCCGTCGTTTCCCTCCGGCAGATCCCCCTGGTAGTGCGGCTGCTTTATTCCTTTCTCTTTAAATATGCCGTTCATTTTGGCTTTGACCTCTGCCTCCAGGCCATTCTCCCTGATGTAGATCTCACATTGCTGGTCGATGGCTGCATTAAAAAAGTATCCTGCCAGCATGGGTGCCGGGCCGTTGATGGTCATAGAAACAGAAGTAAGAGGATCAAGCAGGTTGAAACCTGAATACAATTTTTTTACATCATCCAGACAAGCAATCGAAACACCTGAATTCCCGATTTTTCCATAGATATCCAGTCTGGGATCAGGGTTAGCGCCATAGAGTGTAACCGAATCAAATGCTGTTGACAGTCGTTTAGCCTGCAAACCATACGACAGGTAATGGAAGCGTTTATTCGTTCTTTCAGGGCCTCCTTCCCCTGCAAACATTCTGGCAGGATCCTCGTATTCACGCTTAAAGGGAAATACTCCGGAAGCATATGGAAACTCGCCCGGAACATTTTCTTTAAGAGTCCATTTTAAGATATCACCCCATGCTTCATATTTTGGAAGGCAAATTTTTGGGATCTGCAAATGAGACAAGGATTCGGTAAATGTTTTAATTTTAATTTCTTTGTCCCTTACTTTGTATACAAAATAGTCCTTTTTATAACTATCCTTTTTCTTTTTCCAGTTACGAATTGTTTTAAGATTCTCTTTGTCCAGTTGCCCTTCTGTTTCCTTATATAACTTCTCCAGTTTTTGCAACGTAACCGGATCATTTTCTTTATTTTCGCTTAACGCTGAAATGGTTTGTCGAATGCTATACAGCCGGTTGGCGATTTTTACCTGTTGATCAACTTTTTTGTTGTAAGTCCGGATGGTATCCGCAATTTCTGACAGGTACTGTTCTCTTTTTGGCGTAATGATGTATATTTTTTCTGATTTTGATTTTTCGAATTTTTCAGGAGATGTTAATTGCAAACCGGTTTTCTCATTAAGTATATCAATAAGTCCCAGATAAAACTCATCTACCCCAGGGTCATTAAATTGTGAAGCAATGGTGCCATAGACCGGCATTTCATCCGGATCGTTATCAAACATCAGATGATTTCGCCGGTATTGTTTTTTTACATCCCTGATTGCATCCTTAGCTCCTCTTTTATCAAATTTATTAATAGCAATGATATCGGCATAATCGAGCATATCAATCTTTTCGAGCTGTGTGGCTGCCCCATATTCAGGTGTCATCACATACATGGCAAGGTCACAATGATCGATAATCTCAGTATCCGATTGTCCAATCCCGGAAGTTTCCAGAAGAACTATGTTAAATCCTGCATATTTGACAATATTCAAAGCATCTTTTACATGTTTTGATAAAGCCAGATTTGATTGCCGGGTTGCCAACGATCTCATATACACTCTTGAAGTATTAATAGCATTCATCCGGATCCTATCCCCAAGTAAGGCTCCTCCTGTTTTGCGTTTCGAGGGGTCCACAGAAATGATTGCTATAGTAATACCAGGAAAATCAATCAGAAATCTCCTGATAAGCTCATCAACCAGTGACGATTTACCTGCACCACCGGTTCCGGTTATACCTATCACAGGTGTTTTATTTTTATCCTGATTCAGCGAAACAAGTAAGTCTTTCACTTCTTTAGGATAATTTTCAGCTGCCGAGATCAACCTGGCAATTAAACGGTAATCTCTGTTTTTTATATCTTTTCTTGTAATATTAACATTCTTCCCTGTAGGAAAATCAGCTCCTTTTACAACTTCATTTATCATACCCTGTAAACCCATGGTCCTTCCGTCATCAGGGGTAAACAGTCTGGCTATTCCATAATTATGAAGTTCTTCCAATTCCCTCGGAAGGATAACCCCTCCACCTCCTCCATAGATTTTGATATGTCCGGCTCCTTTCTCCTGTAAAAGATCATACATGTACTTAAAAAACTCTATATGCCCACCCTGGTATGATGTAACGGCAATTGCCTGTGCATCTTCCTGAACAGCACAATCAACTATTCCCTGAACCGGCCGGTTATGACCCAGATGGATTACTTCAACGCCTGTATCCTGGATGATCCTGCGCATGATATTGATAGCGGCGTCATGCCCGTCGAAAAGGGATGTTGCCGAAACAATCCGGATATGATGTTTGGGTTTATACGGTTTCGCGGTACTCATACTTTAGTCAGTGTTTGTACATAATGTCTTAATCGTTCAAAAATAAGCACCCCCGTACAGTCATCCTTCCTCACGGGGCAGGCAAAAAACAATTTACAAATAACAACCGAACGAAGTGAGCTCATGAACACCTTTAAAAATTAATTATATGGGGTATGCAATCATTACCCGTTTGTTAACATGTTGAATAATAAAGTTTAAAAGAATT
>JAUWBB010000343.1 GCA_030605195.1 Bacteroidota bacterium | reverse complement strand
CTATACCTCCAAAAGGCAGACAAAGATATTACGGTATAACTTAACAATGATACTATCCTTGCAAAAAGTATGTCGAACGCTAAAAAAAAGTGAAGATTTACAACTTTCAAAACTCCACCGCCCATTCCGAGCATTCCACCTACAGCCCCGGAGAGAAAACCAAGCAGTACTAAATTCAAGGCTTCCTGGTAAGTGATGGAACCTAATATTTCATAATCAAGAAAACCGAACAGGCCGACGCCCTTCTGTCCGCTCTGATTTCCACTGAACAGCCCTGCCAGTACTATTATAAAAACAACCAGCAAAGAGGCAGCTTTTACGAAAACGAATAACAAAGCGGCTGATTTAATCCATCCGTTTTTTCCAAAAGTAGTTTGTTCCATAATTCAATACTCAAATGTAGTAAAGAATGCTAATATAAGCACTTGATATTATTAGAAATATAAACATAACAGGTACTCCAAACTCGGCATACTCTCTAAAAGTGAGAAAATCAGTTATTTTCATACGAGCCTTCCCGGTATTCTCAATGAAAAAGTCTTCGATCATGGTTGATGCGACTTGACCGGCAGTTGCACCTGTAATGAGTGCTGAAGATCCGGCAAGTACTCCGAGCGATAATGACCACCAGTAGAGATTATGGGGCGAATTCATTCCAAAACTGAATACAACAGGTATAAATAACATTGTTGAAGGTCCGGCATTCAAAAATGATGTCAATATCCCGGCAATCCACATTAACAATAAACACTTTGCTAAAACATTGTCTCCTGCAAGTCTCTTTAATATTTCCGATATATAATCCAGAAATCCGGATGACTCGACACCACCAACAAGGACAAATAATCCCGCGAAAAATATTATATCTTTAAAGCCAAATCTTTTCATAACTTTTGTGACATCAACCTGACCGAGCAATAAAGTCATAAAACCGCCTGTAATGGCTATGATTGCCGGCGGAATACCAAATTTATCCGAAAATACAAATGCCAGGATTACCGCACATAAAATTGTGAGCCCCCTGAATACTGAGGTTTTGTTTTTAATTGCATAAGGAAGTTCGGATTGAAGCTTTTCAAATAATTCCTCAACTTCACATTGATTCATTCGGTTTTTATTCTGGTCAAAAACTGAACTTTTATAAATCTTGATAAAATACAGTAAAACAAATAATAAAATCAGGCATATCGGCATCATGTAAGATATGAAATCATGAAATAAGAGCCCGGTTTCAGACGAAATTAACATATTGGGAAAATCACCAATCATTGAGCTTGCTCCACCAAGGTTTGAAGAAATTATTTCGCTGATAATATAAGGTTTTGGGTCAAATTTCAATTTATCCGCAAGGCTCAATGTCATCGGAACAATAATAAGAATAGTAGTCAGATTGTTTACAAAACATGAAAATATGTAAGTTGTTACACAAAAAAAAAACCATTAATCTCCAGAGGTCGCCACCAGAAGCAAGAATGAGACGCTTTGCACAATAATCAAACAATCCGGCTTCCTGAAGAACAAGCGAAATTAATCCCATGCCTATTAGTAAGGATAAGGTACTAAGATTAATTGAAGAAAATGCGTCCGCCTGGTTGTAAAATCCTAAAAGTGTACCTGCAATAACGGCCGCGACCGCTCCTGCGCCTACTATGACCGCTCTATCTGCTAACTCCAAAAAGATTACCACAAATACGAAAACGAAAATGATAAGAATTATCCAGACATGTGCTTTATTTATTGGCACTGTATTACTATATGGCAGAATATTACCAACCTGAACAAAAGGCTCCTGTACACTTTTCCTGACGGATAAGACCTCCCATCGTCCTTTTCTATAAACGGTAACGTTAAATCTATTACTCAGGTTTTCTTTTAATAGATTTTCCTTTAACGAACCGACAGAATTGATTTTTTCATTATCTATATAAACTATGATGTCGCCTCTTTGTAAACCCGAAATTTGAGCAGGAGAATTATTGGCAACGTAATTAATTCCGGCACCTTTTTCAAATGGCAGGTAATTATTATTAACTTCTATCGTAGTTGCAACTGCTCCAAACCAGCCAAGATTCCTCGCTCCGGACCCGGATTCAGTTTTGTAAAACATTGCCCAGATGGAAACGACAAGCAGCAAGAGAAGAATAACCAGAGAAATCACTGAACGTGAAACCGTTATGTTTTTTTTTGAATTCGAACTGTTCCGGTCTGAATTGTGTGATGTACGCATTAATTTTATAATTTTAGGATTTTCTTGCATTTTAGCTCTTACCATTATTCGATCGGAATGAAACTCCGAGCGTCTTCATCCACCTGAAAATAGGGGTAATCTTTAAATCTAAATATGAATGCATAGATACAACCTGGGATTTGATCTTTTGTTGTTGAATATTCATTAACTGAAGTGTTATAGTTCATGCGCAGTTCAGCGATAATCCCTTCGAATCCGAGAATTGCATCCATAAAAGTCCTGAAGTTCTCGCTGAGTTTCAGGTCGGGGTATTGTTCTGCAATCGCCATCAAACGCGACAAGGCATTCTCCCATTGCGCCAGATCACCACTCAGTTTCGCATTGATAGGATTATTTGTATCGAGTTGATTTCGTATATTCTCCTGAATAGCATTTGAATTGTTCCCACTGAACAGAGTTCTCAACTCTGCCACATGATTAAAAATTTCCCTTTCATGCTTTGAATATTCAACTACAGTTGTTCCCAGATTAATAATTAAATTCTTCCTTTTTTGGAGTTGTGTGTCAATTTGAGCTAAATTGGCTTCGAGATTATACTGAAGATTGATAAAAACATTATAGTAGTAGATAGCTCCGATGACAAACAGCAGGACAATCGCCAAAATCGAGCCGGCAATGAACATTTCTGCCGTAGTTAGAGATGTCCTTCGTTTTTTCCTTCTGTTCTTCTTATTCGAATCAAGAATTTTCCTGTATATTTTATCTTCAATCGAATCTGAATCGTTTTTACTGTTAACTTTTTCTGCGATCGAAACCGAATCGTTTTTACCGAACATTGTTTTTCTCCAGCCATTTATATATTACTACAAGACCTGATGGTAAAGTACCGGAGCCGGATCAGAGTGATGGTTTTTTGAGTGAAAAAACTTTTTTATAACAATTGACAGCATCTTTATGTTGATCCATGCTCTCGTATGTGAAACCGAGGCTTTGATGGTAGTCAGCATTCTTCGGGTTTAAATCAATTGCCTTCTGGAAAAACTCCACCGCCTTTTTATATTTCTCTTGAAAATCAAAAATTATTCCCAGTCTATAATAGACATCAGGATTCTCCGGATTTAGCTCAGTCGCCTTTTGAAGAGAAGTTACGGCTTCATCAAAAAGTTCTTTTTGTTCATACGCGAGTCCCCTCGCAAAATGGTAGTCAGAATTGTCAGGATTAAGTTGAATGGCCTTATCAAAACAGGCGTTCGCTTCGTCATAGGCTTCCTGGGCGAAATAAATCGAACCAAGCTGATATTTTGATTCTGCATCATCCGGATTAAGCACTATAACCTTTTTTAATAACGGAATTGCTTTCTGGTTATTTTGTTTATTCAAATACTTATTACTCATATTGCGGTAAATATCAA
>JAUWBB010000211.1 GCA_030605195.1 Bacteroidota bacterium | reverse complement strand
CATTGAAGAAGATAAGGAAGGTAATCTTTGGTTTGCCACGGGAGATGCAGGTGCTTTTAAAATTGAAGGGTTTACCGTTTCAAGTTGGGGGAAGATAATAGTTTACAATTCATCCAATGGGTTACCCGATAACTGGGTTTGGGATATCCTGTCGGATAATGCGGGCAATCTCTGGTTTGCTACTGATAAAGGAGGAATTGTAAAATTGGTGAACGAAAAGTTTATGGAGTATTCAGTTGAACAAGGGTTCCCGGAGAATCAGGCGCTCTGTATCGAACAGGATAATGAAAGAAATATTTGGGCCGGCACCTTTAGTTACGGTATTGTTAAAATGATAGGGGATCATTTTTCTCATTATATGGAAGAACAGGGCCTTTCCAGTAACCAGGTTTACGATATTGATCAGGATAAGCAGGGAGTCTATTGGCTGGCATCCCAGGGCGCAGGTTTAATAAGATTACGTTTTAAAGAAGGGGATCCCAATTTTAAGTATTATACAACCCGGGATGGATTGCCGGATAATTATATCAACTCCCTCTCTTTCGATGCGAAAGGTAATTTGTGGATAGGTACAAAAGAAAACGGGATATCCAGATTTGACGGGAAAAAATTTGTTAACTATACCATGGAGAATGGGCTAATCGACAACAGTGTAAACTGTATACTGGCTGATTCGGGGGGTGATGTTTGGATTGGAACAAAAATGGGGATAAGCAGGTATAATGGTATTGGCTTTTTTCCGATAACGGTAGAAGAAAATAAATTACCACATAATGATATTCAGACCATTATCGAGGATAAACAGGGCAGGATATGGGTGGGAACCTTTGAAGGGTTAGCAAGGTTTGATGGTACTATAATGCAAACATTCGATGAAGAGGAAGGCTTGGATTTTAAGCAGATTTATGCACTTGCTGAAGATGTATATGGAAGTATCTGGATTGGAACTCATGGAGGAGGTTTGTATAAATGGAACAAAAGTGCTGATTTGAAACACTCCATTAAATTTATTGTTGGAGACAGCCTTTTGGGTTCAAATAATATTGTCTCTCTGGTATTTAGTGATGACAGCACTCTCCTGGTGGGCACTAATGTAGGATTTGATAAAATTGTTTTAGATAAGGATCAAAATATACACAGAGTTAAAAATTATAATAAATCAAACGGTTTTATCGGGATGGAAAATAACCTGAATGCCATCCTGAAAGACAGTGAAGAAAATATTTGGTTTGGAACCATAAAAGGAATTACCCGCTTTAATGCCAGGTTTGAAAAAATTAACCTGACACCTCCTAAATTACATTTAACCGCATTAGACCTGGAATTTGAAAATATCGACTGGTCGGAAAAAGTAGATAGTATCCGGCCTTATTCACTTTTACCCTTTGATCTTAAATTACCCCATCACCAGAATCATCTTACCTTTAAATGGACGGGAATATACCTTGGAAATCCTGAAAAGGTAAGTTATAAGTTTAAATTGTATCCCCAGGAAAAGGAATGGTCTCCGCCCCGCCAGTTGTCTGAGATGACATATTCCGGTTTAAATCCGGATGAATATACGTTTATGGTAATTGCTGAAAATGAAAATGGCATTTGGAACGAGCAACCACTTACCTTTAATTTTGTCATTAAACCTCCATTCTATAAAACCTGGTGGTTTATAACTATCATGGTCATTGTTATTTTAATTGCCATCATCGCGTTTATAAAATTCAGGGAAAAGCAGTTAATAAAGGAAAAAAGAATTCTTGAACAGAAAGTAACTGAACGAACCGCGGAGATACAGAGACAGAAAACAGAAATCGGGGAACAAAAAGATATCATTGAAAAGAAAAATATTGATATTACAGATAGTATCCGGTATGCAAAACGCATCCAGGACGCTATTTTGCCTGCCGATAAATTACTCCATGACAATCTGAAAGATTTCTTTATCCTTTTTCTGCCAAAAGATATTGTAAGCGGTGATTTTTACTGGGTAAAAGAAAAGGATGGATTACTTGTTATCGTTGCTGCCGATTGTACCGGACACGGAGTGCCTGGCGCTTTTATGAGTATGTTGGGCATAACCTTTTTAAATGAAATTGTTGAAAAGGATAATATTGTATCACCTGAAAGGATATTAAATAACTTGCGTGAGGATGTTATATTAAGTTTAAAACAGAAGGGCGTGGAAGGCGAATCGAAAGATGGAATGGATATTGCAATTTGTACCATCGATAAAAAAACAAAACAGGTTTCCTTTGCCGGCGCGAACAACCCTTTATACCTGATAAGAAATAATGAATTATTTGAAATCAAAGCTGACCGGATGCCGGTTGCCATCCATGCAAAAATGGATGATTTTACAAAACACGACATCGATGTAATGCCTGGTGATTCGTTGTATATTTTTTCGGATGGATTTGCAGACCAGTTTGGTGGACAGGAATGTAAAAAATTCAAATATAAGCAATTTAGACAATTATTACTGAATATCCAGGATAAAGATATGAAGGCGCAGGGAGACCTTCTGAATAAAACACTCACCGAATGGCGGGGAGATTATGAACAGATTGATGATGTTGTAATTCTGGGTTTTAAAATCTAAGGTGAATCCGGATGCTGGAAACTCGAAACTAAAAACCAGAAACCTATTCTTTAACAGGTTTATTTTTTTTGTAGTTATTTCGATTTTACCTATTTTACCTTCATTCATATCAAAACAAAATTGTATTCGGCTGGAAAAAGACCTGCCAGGGTTTGGAAAACCTGCCTGCCCGCCGTAGTATGCGAAGGCGGGGCAGAGTTTGTAAAAAGTAAGTAGGAAGAAAGTTAGTGGGTTAGTGAGTTAGTAGGTTAATAGGTTAATGAGTTAGTATGTTAGTGAGTTATTGGGTTAGTAGGAAGACAAAAGGGAAAAGATAAAAGTTTAAGAGCAGAAGGGGCGCAAAGTAGGACGAAGCTCCGGTTCGTCATTTTATTTCAGAGACCTGCCAGCGTCCGAAGGACCTGCCTGCCCGACGTAGTATGCGAAGGCGGGGCAGAGTTTGAGAAAAGTAAGTAGGGAGAAAGTTAGTGAGTTAGAAAAACCACAAACCCCAGTGAAATATGCTCCTTCCCTGGTGAAATGTTTTCGTACCTCAAATTTCACAGGGCAGGCGTCGCATTTCACGGGGCAGGCCACAAACCAAAAACTACAAACTATAAACCACAAACCACAAACCAAATGAATACATATCAAACATTTACAATTAATGTCGACGAAAACATTGGTATAGTAAAAGTAAACCGCCCTGAAGCATTAAATGCCCTGAATTCTCAATTTTTCGATGAAATGGGATCATTCCTGGGCTCTCTGGATGAAAAATCAGGAATCCATGTACTGATTATTACCGGCGAGGGAAAAGCTTTTGTTGCCGGCGCCGATATTGCTGAAATGGTTAATATGAGAAAGGCGGAAGGAGCCGTGTTTTCTCAGAAAGGACAAAAAGTTTTCCGAACAATTGAACAACTGGCAATTCCGGTGATTGCTGCTGTAAACGGGTATGCCCTGGGTGGCGGTTGCGAGCTTGCCATGGCTTGCGATTTCAGAATTGCCAGCTCTAAGGCGAAATTCGGACAACCGGAGGTAAACCTCGGACTAATACCAGGTTATGCCGCAACGCAACGACTATCAAGATTAGTTGGCCCTGGAACTGCATTATATCTTCTTATGAGTGCAAATCAGATTAATGCTGAAGAAGCTCTCAGAATTGGCCTTGTGCAAAAAGTGGTGGAACCCGAAGAACTGATGGATGAAACCATTTCGATTGCAAAAAAAATTGCTTCTAAAGGCCCGAAAGCTGTAAAAAAAGTAAAATCAGTTGTCCGTAAAGGACTTGAGATTGGGTTTGAAAAAGGCTCAGCTTTGGAATCTGAGGAATTTGGTTCCTTGTTTGAAGATGAGGCAAAAGAAGGTATGAAAGCATTTCTTGAAAAACGACCACCTGACTGGCAGTAGCTGTAGCAGAAATAAGATAGGTGAAATTGCTGAAAACAGTGCTGAAGACAAAAAATGTAGAGCCGAATTGTATTCGACTGGAAAAAGACCTGACAGGGTTTTCCCGAAGGGATGCCTGTGGCAGGAAAACCTGCCTGCCCGTCGTAGTATGCGAAGGCGGAGCAGTGTCGGTGAAGTAGGACGAAGCTCCGGTTCGTCATTTAAAACATGACCACGAAACCCCACAAACCAAAAACTATGGAATACGATAAAAGACTTGAACATGTCACAATTTTGGGAGCTGCAGGAAAAATGGGGAGCGGGATTTTGCTGCTCACAGCCCTTGAAATGCTGGCTCTTAAATTAAAGCCTGAAAACCGGTCGAAAGAATATCAACTTTATGCAATGGATATTTCTGAAGAAGGGCTGGAAGGGCTTATTGAATATATCAAAAAACAGGTACGTAAAAACGGAGAACGGAAGATTGATAAAGTAAAGGAACTATATACCGGTAAAGCGGGACTGACAGGGGACGAGGATATAGTTAACCGGTATGTAGCCGATGTTATCGGTTTGATAAAACCGGTTACAGACCTGAAGACGGCTTATCAATCCGGACTGATTTTTGAAGCTGTTAACGAAGACCTGAAACTTAAGGTCAGGTTATTGTCGGAAATCAATAAAAATAATCCGGAAAAACCCTGGTTTCTAACCAATACATCTTCAGTGCCGATTCATGAATTGGATGAGCAGGCAGGACTCGAAGGAAGAATTATGGGGTTTCACTTCTATAATCCTCCTGCTATTCAGAAACTTGTTGAGGTGATTAAGTCTGAAAAAACAATCCCGGACCTGGTAGAGTTTTCAAAAGAACTGGTAATCCGGTTGGGAAAAATTATGGTACCTGCCAATGATGTAGCCGGTTTTATTGGCAATGGTCACTTTATGCGCGATGCTCTGTTTGGAATTCAAAAGGTTGAAGAACTGTCATCTGAAATGTCTTTCGCTGAAGCCGTATTTGCAATAAATACGGTTAGCCGGAAATTTCTGATAAGGCCCATGGGTATATTCCGGTTAGTTGATTATGTTGGGGTAGATGTTGTTCGGTTGATCTTAAAGGTAATGGATCCGCATTTTCCTGATGAAACCCTGTTTAGCCCGTTGTTCGATAAATTAAAAGCGATAGGAGTAAAGGGCGGACAAAATCCGGATGGATCCCAGAAGGATGGATTCCTGAAGTATGAAGAAGGCAATATCGCCGGAGTTTACGATCCTGATAAAAAAGATTATATACCCGTTCAGGATATCAAAACCAAAGTGAATGAAAAGCTGGGACAACTGCCGGAAGGAATGCTTCCATGGAAGGAACTGATAAAAAATCCGGATAAAGAAGCCCTTGTAGAAAAGATATTTAGCAATATGGCAAGTATGGAAACATTAGGGGCAAAACTGACCATTGAATATGGAACCAGATCAAAAGAAATTGGACTTCAATTGGTTGACGGAAAAGTAGCTCAAAGTGAAAAAGATGTCAATACCGTATTGCTGACAGGCTTCTATCATATCTATGGACCTATTAACAAATACTTTTGACAATTGAATGGTCACAATAAAAAGACAAAAGATAAAAGTAAAAAGATAAAAGTGTCTCGCACAGCAAGTTGTGTGCAAAGTAAAAATAACTTAAGTGAATCTATCATCAAATTGCTAAATTGTTATACTGTTATATTGTTTACCCCGTTAAATTGCTGAAATGTTTATAGCTTTTTGATATTACTTTGAGTTAAATGGCAGATACGTTAAATTCCCCTCTGTGGGATGGCAAGTGGGTGAGCGAGAGGGGAGTGCGAGGGATGGTGCGTCTGTAAGGGGT
>JAUWBB010000030.1 GCA_030605195.1 Bacteroidota bacterium | reverse complement strand
GTTTTCCGATATAATAGGCGAACATCAAAAAGCAGAGGGCTTTTATTCTTGCGTCTAATTGAACAAGGTGTTAAAATACATCCTATTTCGTATGAAAAAATTATCAATCAAAAACACGGGAGATGATCGGATACCCCATTTTTGTTTATCTTCTGTACAGTCTGCTGGCAACCATTATCATGGAAATTATAGCAACTTTCCTGGGCCTCAGGGCCAGAAATCTGAATTATGCACTGAAAAGGATGCTTAAGGATGAGAAGGAGTTTAAATGTAAATGGGGTATCTGCAATTTCTTTCTTGGAATATTTACTTCTATTTTAAAGATTGGTGGATGGTCTGTTATCCATAAATCACCGGAACTTTATGAAGGATTCATCAAACAGCCATCAATAAAGTATTTAAGCAGCGCAAGTTTTTTTAGTAAACCATCATATATAACCTCAGAAAACTTCGCAAAAGCATTAGTTGATACGTTAAAAAAAGATTCAGGAGAGGGGAACCTGCTTGAAAAAATTAATAATGGTATCTCCAGGCTTCTAACTGATGAAAAATCAGAAACCAGAATCCATATAGAATCTCTGCTGGAAGATGCAAACAATGATATTCAGAAATTCAGGCTTTTGCTGGAAAACTGGTTCGATAACACTCAGGAGCGTGTTATTGGCTGGTACAAAAAGAATAACCAAATATTTTTGTTGATCATAGGATTCATACTTGCTGTTTTTCTTAATGCCAACACATTTCATATAATCAAAAAATTATCGAAAGATGATAAGGCGAGAGAACAGCTGGTTTTGCTCTCAACAAGCTATTTAAAGGAAAACCAGGATGTGATTCAAAAACTTGATTCGCAGAAAAAATCAGATGCAGATTTCCATGCCAAACTTGATACACTTCTGAGCATTAGAGAAGATCTTCAAAAAGATATAGCAAAGGCAAATTCTATTATAAGTGTAAGCTGGCCCCGGATGGATTCAATTAAAGTGGATAAAACTAAAGTGGATTCAACTAAAATTGATTCTGTTGTCTCCGCCATAATCAGTACCCGGAAAATGATATTAATCGATAAAAACGATAGCACAATAATGGGTATTTGTTATCCTGTAAATGTGGATAAAATCCTGTTTAAGAATGCATTGGAAAAAAATGAAAAAGAAGTAATAGTTCCATCTAAGAATGATAAGGTCAAATTCAGAAAAAACAAATATTTATGGAGTGTAATGGTGAAAAATATCTGGGGATACATCATAACCGCCCTTTTTATCTCCCTTGGTGCACCATTCTGGTTTGATCTGTTGAATAAGATAGTTAAGCTGAGGACCTCGGTGGTACAAGCAACATCTTCTGTACCTGCTAAGAAACCTGCCGGGGATACAAACGACGAAAATATTTCAACTTTAAACCGAAAAGGATGAAAGCACGAGTAAAAACATACCTGAACGAACGCACACAAAAGCCAAGTGTAAATGCTCCCAACTATCATTATTATAGCCCGGGAGATGAAATTGAAATCGTTGAAATCGTAAACGGTGATAATTATGAAGGGATAGATGTCTGGTATAAATTAAATAACGATTCGTTTGTCTGGAGCGGTGGAGTAGAGGGAATGATTTCATTAGAAAGTCTTGATCCAAATAGAATAAGCACAAAATCAATCTCATCCTGGGGCATCGAAAAACTGAATATTCCAAGCATTTGGGAACAGTATGAGGCCACAGGAAAAGACATAAATGTGGCAATACTTGATACTGGAATTAGTGATCATCGTGACTTTAGCAAAAGAATTATATATAAGGACTTCTACGGTAATAGTGATACTCCATTAGATGAGGATGATGCTAATCATGGGACATCCTGTGCAGGAATTGTTGGATCATCTTGTAATTCCAATTATGGATTAGCTCCTGAAGCCAACCTGCATATATTCAGAGTAATGAAATTCAAGTTATTCCCTAAAAAAGATATCTTGAATAAATCTTTGGAATGGATAGTTCAAAATGGTCAAAACATTGATATAATTTCAATCTCAATTTCTTTTATCGACGAAGATCCAATAACCAAACAATTAATATATGAACTTATTCATAAGGATAAGATTATTGTTTCATCAGTTGGTAATTCCAGTAAATTAGCAAATTTTTTTCCGGCAAGTTACCCTGAGGTCCTGTCTATTGGTGCAATAGATCAGGATCTGAAAAAAATAGAAAAGTCAGCTCCAAGCGATCATATTTCACTATTGGCACCTGGATTTGAATTACCAACTACAAAAACCAGAACAGGAACAGGCTCTTTTTCAGGCACTAGTGCCGCAACAGCCTATGTAGCAGGTGTGTTTGCTTTGATCTTAAGTTATACTAAGAAAAATAATATAAAGATATCTAATCAAGAAATAAAAAAGTTTGTAATTGAAAATACCGATAGATATGGAAGATCAAAGTTTAGTATAGAATCTGGCTATGGGATAATAAATCCATTAAAAGTAATAGAAGCAATAAAAACAAACACATGAAAAAGTTAACTTTAGTAATACTTTTAGGTCTTTGTATTGTTCTGGTAAAAGCTCAAACGCCTTTTTATGATGCTTTAGAGCTTAAGAAACTCCTTAGGGAACGAGAGGATTTTGATAATGATCCTAATTCACTTAAGGAAGCATATAAAATTCTTGCACAGTATCTTGAACAAAGTGATCCTACTGACTCAGAAATACTTAAAGCTTTCAGGCCTAACAAATTCATTACATTTCTTCCGGAAGGAGCTGGACAGGAAGAAAAAGGGTTTGGTGGGGAACGACTTAGCCTCTCAACAATCTCAGGACTTGATGTAACAACAATTGCCGACGGACTTGCAAAGTTTATGGTAGAACGTACCAAGCAGGAACTGAATGCATGGTTTTTTGAAAAATTTAAAGACCAGGTAACAAAAACCACCGAGCTAAAAGTTTTATTCCCGACAACATCCCTTCATCTCGAAGCAATTGGCTCGGAAATATACAATTATAATGCCTATATAACCAGCCTCAGGCAATCATTTGAGCAGGACCTGTCAGCTTTGTTTATCAACCTGCCTGAATTGCTAGACCATCCTGATTACAAAGAGATTTTCAATGATATTCCAGAAGTCCGATATATCCTGAAAACCTCACTGCATATAATAAATCAACTCAACAGCAATATGCACCCGGGTGAAATAATTCACGTGTTTCCACCTTCTTTCAATGCAGACAAGGCTCCTGCTAACCTATATAACGGGATCCGTGTAGTTGATCTGTTCTCACAGTCACTAAGGTCAAAATCTAAAGATCGTTACTGGATCAGTCAGGATTCTCTATTGCTTCTGGCAGATATTAATGTTTTCAGGATCTATCTGGGACTGATTTATCAACAGATGGCTTCTGATATAGAATTTCCGATAAAACAAAAAAATGATTCTACTATTAATGTAAACTTCAAAGATGAATTTGTAAAAATTGCCGGGTCTGTAGATGATATGAGCAAATATCGTCAATTTGTACAGGAATTTACCCGCAAAGCTGAGACAGCAGAGCTTGCCCTGGAAAAGATCAGGGAGACGAAAAGAGAAACAGGTCCTGTTCCAAAAGATATCTATGCATTCATGCATGCTTCCATCGGACTGATTGACTTTTCGACTAAAATAACTAAATTGCCCTATTCTTTGAATTCAATACCCGATACCGCATTTGTACTTACAAAAGAATATATCAAAGTTGCGGAAAACGGTGCAGATCTGTATCTGAACATATCAGAACGAAACTATGGAACAGCCATTGTAAATGTACTACAGATCATCGATGCAGGATTATCTGGTAAATTGGAGAGTCTTCAGGAGGTCAAGGATCAGATCTTCAAATACGGAACGTTTATGGCTTCAGTGGTCCAGGCTGAAAATTCAGATGAAGTAAAAACAATTATTGAATCTGTTGCACTTCCACAGGGTAGTTTCAGAACGAAAAGAGAGTCAAAATGCAATTTTTCATTGAACAGCTTTCTTGGGTTTACCGGTGGCTGGGAATTTATGCCAATTATTGAATCTGAAAAGAAATTTCGTCTGAATAATTTCGCACTTTCTGCTCCTGTAGGGTTATCTTTTACACGGGGAGGACTGGGGAAAAAGAACTCGGAGAAAGGCAGTGCTTTCGGTGGGTTTTTGTCGGTGATAGATATAGGATCCCTTGCATCATTCAGGTTTTCCGATGACAGCTCCAATGTAGCCTCTACAGTTAAACTGCAGAATATTTTAGCACCGGGAGTATTTATTTCATATCATTTCCGCAACGCTCCTATATCTCTTTTATTGGGAGGACAGATGGGTCCGTTGCTTAGAGAGGTGAGTGCTGAAGATTTTAAGGTCGAAGATAATATCTATTACAGGTTAGGGTTATCCCTGGTAGTTGATATACCTCTCCTTAATCTCTATAACAAGCCGGAATAATAACCGGCTTTGGTACAAAAGTTGAAAAATCCGGGGAAAACCGGATGCTTACAACTGCACTGAATAATACTTCGGAGCACCCTGTTTTAATGATCCGGTTGAAAGTCGTAGGTAAAAACAGCGGTGAACGCATCCTGCCGGTATTATACAGCGATAACTATATTTCACTTATGCCCGCCGGCGAAGAAAAGGTCATTACAATGAAACTAAAGGATGAGGATACAGGTGGTGAAAAACCGGCTATTGAAATTTCAGGATTTAATTTATAGAATAAAAAAAACTAAAAAAGTATGAAGTTCAAATCATTATTTAAAGTAACATTAATTGTAGTATTTATTGTCAGTACATCTAATTGTGTAATGGCAATTGAACCTGCAAACAAAAATACTACACCCGAAGCCAGAGCTTTGCTCGACTTGTTTTACCGGATTACCGGTAAATATACGCTTACAGGTCAGCACAATTATCCGGATACCAAAGACCGGAACAGCCGGTTTGCCGCTAAATACATCGGGCAGACCCCGGCAGTATGGAGTACCGATATGGGTTTTGCCGAAGACGGCGATACCGATTCATACCTGGCCAGGCCCGATATTGTTAAGGAAGCTATCAGGCAACATAAAAAAGGGGCAATTATTACAATCTGTTGGCATGCAGTACCACCTACAGCCGATGAACCGGTCACTTTCCAACCTCGGGGACCGGTTGCTCCCGATTCGCTGGCCAGTGTCCAGGGACAATTACTGGATGAACAGTTCAAAGATGTTTTAACACCGGGGACAAAGTTGTATAACCAGTGGGTTGCACAGGTCGATTCAGTGGCTGTATACCTGAAAAAACTCCAGGAAGCTAATGTGCCGGTACTCTGGAGACCTTACCATGAAATGAATGGTGACTGGTTCTGGTGGGGTGGTCGTGTCGGCGAAAATAGTACAATTGATTTGTATCTACAATTGTACGATCGTTTAGTAAAGCACCACAAATTGAATAACCTTGTTTGGGTTTGGAGTGTTGACAGGCCAAGTACGCCCATCAGAAAATTCTCCAATTTCTATCCAGGAAATGACTACCTCGATATCCTTTCACTGGATGTTTACGGCAGTGATTTCAAACAGGCTTATTACGACAGCTTAATTGCCTTATCGGAAGGAAAACCGCTTGTTTTGGGAGAAGTTGGCAACCCCCCGATGCTTGATATTCTCGATGATCAGCCTAACTGGTCGTATTGGGTTATTTGGGCAGGTATGGTGAGAAATCTTTCAAAAAAACAACACCAGGAACTGGTTAACGATCCAAGAATGTTGAGTCAGGAAGATCCTGCTTACTGGGAAGTGATGGCTCCTTTCCGGAAGGCTTGTGGATTACCTTTATTGCCGTTAAAAGATAAGTACCCGGTAAATTTTTCAGGCCAATGGGTTTTTAATGAAGAATTAAGTGATATGGGAAACAGTGGAACCGGAAATGTACCTTATGAAATGGAAATAGACCAGGATGATGATTTACTTCTTGTGAAAAAGTTTATGATTTTTGAATGGGGCGACGACCGGATAACAAATGAAAAGGTATTACTCGACGGTACAGAAGTAAAATCGGAATTTTTCAATTCACCACGAATTTCAAAAGCGAACTGGAATGGAGATAGTCAATCAATCAAAATTAGTTCCACGGTGAAATTTGAATGGGGTGAACGTAGTTTTGAAATGAATATCAATGAAGAATGGGGCCTTCAGGAAGAGGGTAAAATCTTGAAAATCGATCAAACTTCAACAGGTTTCAGTGGTGGCGAAAATACAATATCGCTTGTATTTGAGAAACAATAATTTCCAGGGATAAGGACTACATGCTACTAAGAATCTGCCTTACAAACTGAGCGTAGCGAATTTGATACTGCTCTTGTTTTCCTTAACCTGTTTACACTCGTCCTGTTTTGTGCGATGGGACACCCAAAAGTAGTTTATAACAATACTATTTGATTGATATCCTGTGTCGTAAGCTTGGTGTGCCAAAAATGGCTAATCTCATTATACTTTGCATTTTTGTCGATCGTTGACTGCCGATTGTTGACTGCCGATTGTTGACTGCCGACTGTTGACTGCCGACTGATCAGTTACGATATTCTTAATATTAAGAAATCACTATTCAAAAAAATGCACAAAATAGGAAAAACCACTCAAAAATTCACTTTGCCTCTATTGTGCCTGTCAGTCTGATATCTTCAGAAGAGGCACCAACCATTAATTGCAGTTGACCTTTTTCCAGCACGAAAGCGTGTTTTTCTTCATTCCAGTACTTCAGATTGTCGGCTTTTAATGGTATGGTTACAGTCATACTTTCACCAGCCGGAATATGGACTCGCCTGAATCCCTTTAATGCCTTAACCGGCCGCTCGATTTTTGAATCGGGAAAGCTTACATATAGTTGTATTACTTCATCGCTATTTATTGAACCGGCGTTCTTTACATTAAGTGAAATATGAACAATATCTCCATCCTTTATTGTTGTCTGGTTCATATTAAGTTCAGAGTACTCAAAAGTGGTATAACTCAGTCCATGGCCAAATGCAAAGAGAGGCTCATTCCGGTCATACATATAGGTTCGGCCATTACGAATGTTGTAATCCAGAATGGGTAACAACTGATCTATGGACGCCGACCATGTCTGTACCAGACGACCTGCAGGGCTCTCAACTCCAAAAAGTATGTCTGCTACTCCATTACCTAACTCCTGGCTGGATTGAGTTACGTGGAGAATGGCCGGAATATTTTCTTTGGACCATGGGATTGCATAAGGGAAACTGGACACCAATATGAGTACCGTGTTAGGATTAGCCGCTTTTACCAGTTTGACCAGGTCCTCCTGTTCAAGAGAAATTGCCTGACGGTCCACCTCTTCACGTCCGTCGCTAGCCACATAGTTTTGACCCCAGTCCAGGCCATAACTCAATGGATGGTTGCCCACACATACAATTGCTATATCTGATTCACGTGCTGCCATTACGGCCGAATCAGCCTTGTTACTTGCTGCAAATCGTACTTCTACGTTATTACCAACTGCATTCCTGATACCATCCAATATTGAAACCTTGTATGGAGGAGTACCCGCATACCAGTCTGAAACAACAAGATCAGCACTTGGTCCAATGACTGCAATAGAAGTAATGCCTTCCTTCTTAAGGGGAAGTAATCCTTCATTTTTCATCAGCACGATAGACTTCACCGTAGCTTCTCTTGCTAAATCGATGGCTTCCGGTTTGATCCATGGCCTGATCGTATCTTCAATTCCGATTTTGGCATAGGTATTGTCCGGATTGCTATCCATAAGACCGAGCTTGAGCATTACCCTAAGGTTACCGCGCACAACCTCATCTATTTCTTCTTCTGCAACAAGCCCCTTTTCCAGAGCTTCCAGCAGGGCAGGCTTGAAGTTATCCAGAAACATAGTAATTCCTGCTTTTATGCAGGCCGCTGCTGCTTCCGGGTAGTCAGGATAATATTTATGTGAGTCAATCAGACGCCTGAATCCACCACCGTCGGTACAAATGATCCCGTTTTGGCCCCATTCGGCTACTGTAACGTCTTTAAGCACAGGATGCACCGTACAAGGAATACCGTTGTATTTATTATAAGCAGCCATGTATGCCCGGGATCCTCCCTCAACCACGCCTTTGTAAAAAGGGTAGGAGTAGTACTCGCGGAACAGACGCTCATCAAAGTCCGACGAGTTGATAAATCTGTTATTTTCATTACTGTTCGCCAGGAAATGTTTCATGAGGGAAGCCGTTTTCCAATACCTGGAATGGTTCCCTTGTAGTCCTTTCACAAATGCAACCGTCAGGACAGATGCCAGGTAAGCATCTTCTCCATAGCACTCTTCGGTACGACCCCATCGTATATCCCTTCCAAGGTCGGCATTTGGAGCCAGGATAATTAAACCGGCACTGGCATAGTTTTGATTCTGGGTTAAATAACGAATTTCATTGGCTTCCCAGGCTGCTATTTGCTCATGAAGCTCCGGATCCCACATCTGGGCCAGGCCTATCGCCTGGGGAAAAGTAGTAGTAGGTGCTTCTCCTTTGCCTTTTACTGCCCAGTTGGCAGGACCACTAAGCGCCAAACCGTGCAGTCCTTCTACAATCCTGGTTCCTTTTAGGTCTAACCTGGGTACTCCTCTTAGAAAGGGTGAGAGATGGTCAATCTTTTCTTCAAGAGTCATTAAAGAAATCAGATTATCCAGTCGCTCATCGTCAGAGAGGTTCGTATTATGAAAAGGATACGTTTGTGCAAAGATATATGTGCAACCAACAATAGTAAAGATGATGATAGTTAAGGCTTTTTTCATGGGATTAAGTTATAAGGGTTTATGTACTAAGATATGAACATAGTTTCACAAATTGATTAAAAAAACCTTTAATTTTCAGATTTCATAAATAATTAGTTAATAGTCGGCCCGCCCGTACCGAACGGTACGTTCGGGCGGGCAGTCCACAGTCTGCAGTCCACAAAAAAGTATATGACAATCAAACAATTATAACACAATGGCAACTGGATTTAGAAACTTAACTGTATATAAAAAAGCATTTGCTCTTGTATGTGATTATATACCAAAAGAAATTTTTGATGATTTCAATAAACGATCTGAAGAAATCGGACGATTACTTAATCACATGATTCAAAATCCTGAAAAGTATAAATAGCCCAGTCTTTAGATTGCCGACTGCCGACTGAAGATTGCCGACTGCATTAAATGTTACTATTTTGAAGGATTCACCAATTCATCTCCAAGTTGTTCAAGACTTTTGCCTTTTGTTTCCGGCATTATAAGCAAAACAAAAAACAATTGCAAAATCATAAATGCAGCAAAGAATGCAAAGATCGGCCACGGATTACTACTCAATATTCCTTTTTCGGCATCCAGGAATACAGGGGTTATCAAGGTGATCAATGCTGCAAATACCCAGTGTGTGCTGGCTCCGAATGATTGCCCGAATGCCCTGACCTTGTTCGGGAATATCTCTGCAATAAATACCCAAATCACTGCTCCCTGGCCAACTGCATGCGAAGCAATAAAGAGCAAAATAAAAAACAGGAGAAAAACTGAGCTTGCACCGGAGAAGAATGCATAGGCCACCATGCCCAAACTGATGATGTAACCTATTGAACCCCAAAATAGCAGGGCTTTCCGTCCGAGATGGTCGATCAGGTACATTCCAAGCATAGTAAATATGAGGTTTATGAAGCCGATAGATACTGAGCTCATCAGAGATTCTTTTGTGGCCAGGCCCGCTCTCTCAAATATTTCCGGTGCATAATAGAGAATAAAGTTTATCCCCGAAAGCTGGTTGAAGAATGCAACAAGGAATGCCAGTATTAGGGGGAATGAATAGGCTTTCTTCCAGAATCCTTTTGAAGAGACATCCGCGGCCGATTGCCTGATAGCCCGTATCGAACTTTCAGGATCCTGATCTCCTAACTGAACCAGGACATTTCTGGCACCGTTTTCATCATTTTTGTTTACAAGTAACCAGCGGGGGCTTTCCGGAACATAGAGTACCATAATGGTATAGACTATCGCGGGTATGGCTTCAACACCCAGCATGAACCGCCAGTCATTCTGACCTCCGACTCCCTCGAAAAGAAAGTTGCTGAAAAAAGCGATCAATATCCCGAAAACAATCATAAACTGGTAGCGGGCAACCAGTCTTCCTCTTTTCTCTGCCGGAGATATTTCCGAAAGATAGATGGGGGCGGTAACACTTGAAACTCCGACACCGATTCCCCCTATAAACCTGAATAGTGAAAACGAATATGGATCGGGGGCCAGGGCGGAACCTATAGCGGATACACCATACAATATACCAATTATAAACAGTGTCTTCTTCCGGCCGAAAATATTTGTGGGAATTCCACCGGAGATTGCTCCTATCACCGTCCCCCACAGTGCCATAGACATGATAAATGTACCGTGAAACAGGGGAGAGGTATTCCACAATTCTTTAATAGGCAGGTTTGCCCCGGAAATCACAATTGTATCGAAACCAAACAGGAAGCCGGCAAGAGCTACAGTTGCAGTCCAGAATGATAATTTACTTTTTGACATGGTTTGCACTTACGTTTTTTACAAATATCGAAAATAATACACTTTGGATAAAAATCATCAGACATTTCAAGTTATTTTATAAATCCGGGAAGGATGCAGCTATGGCAACCAGGAATTTGCCCCATAATTAATGCGTTATACCTCTCATTCATTAAAATTTCGGTGAGTAATATAAATAGTTCTCATTTTATATTCATTGAACTGAACACTCTTTTACCGCAACAAAGTGGAAGGGAATAGGTGTGTGATGGTAATCGAAAGAGTCTTTTGGATATAGCGAAAAATTAATTATGCGAAGAATAACCTCAATTATCACCGCGAAATATACTGAGAATAGTTTGTTGATGCGGAGAATAATAGGTATATTTACCGCATAATTTACGGAGAATAATTATGTATATATATCAGGACACGAATTGGCCTGATTTTATCTGGGATGACAAATCGCTGCTGATTCCTTTAAGTAAAGTAAGGAATTTACAGGGCAAACTGATAGGTAAAATGGAGGCGATAGGTTTTTCCCTGAGAGAAGAAGCCATGCTGGAAACCTTAACGATAGATATAGTAAAATCCAATGAAATTGAAGGGGAGATTCTGGATTCTAACCAGGTTCGTTCATCAATAGCCAGGCGTCTCGGAATGGATATATCGGGATTAATACCATCTGATCGTGACGTAGAAGGTGTTGTTGAAATGATGTTAGATGCGACTCAGAAATACGATCAACCATTAACAAAAGAAAGATTGTGTAACTGGCATGCCGCTTTGTTCCCAACCGGAAGAAGCGGAATGCATAAAATTACTGTAGCTGACTGGCGTAAAGATGAAACCGGACCCATGCAGGTAATCTCAGGTCCGATGGGTAAAGAAAAAGTGCATTATCAGGCACCCTCTGCTGCAGTGGTGGAAAAGGAGATAAGTCGCTTTATTAATTGGTTCAATAATGAAAATAATATGGAACCGGTATTAATATCCGGACTTGCTCATTTATGGTTTATTACAATACATCCGTTTGATGATGGAAACGGAAGAATTGCCCGTGCAATTGCAGATATGCAACTCGCAAGGGCAGATAAGACGAACCAACGATTTTATAGCATGTCAGCACAAATAGAACGTCAGAAAAAAGCTTATTACGATATTTTGGAGAAAACCCAGAAAGGTTCAATGGATGTTACAGGCTGGCTTCAATGGTTTTTCGAATGCTTGATTGGAGCCTTGGAGGCTACAGAGGTAACTCTGGCAAAGGTATTAACAAAAGCAAAGTTCTGGGAGAAACATGCTACAACTATTATAAAAGAAAGGCAGAAATTAATGATCAATAAGCTGTTGGATAACTTTTTTGGTAAACTTAATACATCAAAATGGGCTAAAATTACCAAATGCTCACAGGATACTGCCTTGCGGGATATTCAGGATTTAATTGACAAAGAAATATTGCTCAAAGAGCCTGGCGGAGGTAGAAGTACTAGTTATGTGCTAAACATTGATATTTAAAATCATGACTGATTATTAGTCGATGAGTCCTACTTATTTTTGCGTTATTGCCATTCCAGCACTTGACGGATTATTATAATTTTAGATTCTCATTCCAAAAGTCTCCTGTCACCTATACCCCTTAACGAGAGAAAACCTGAACCTCAAGCAGGGGAGGGCTCTCCTTCATTGAAATTTCGGAGAGTGATAGCTCACCTACATTTAAATTTCGGTGAGTAAAAGAAAAAGTTCTTTTTTCCGTATTCTTCTAATAACGAAACATTTATCTGCCGGAGGCAGACTTCTTTTTACGGAGCGGGCAACCTACGCTTTAAATTCAAGGCTTCGGTGGCTAAAATCGGAGTGATAACTTGTCCGCCGACTGGGGGGATTGGTGTGGAGTGATTAAATTCAACTTATATACAATGAATTAAACCATTGCAAACAAGTTACTTAATATTCTTTCGCAAATACAGATATCTCCAAAACAAACTGTTCAATCGTTCTGCTTTTTAGATCGTTTGGAGTTACTCGTGAATGTTCTACAGATTCAAATCGATACCAAAAATGATCTAATTCAGTATTCCAGTTGTCAAAGTGAAGTGAAGGAATAGAAAGTTTAAATGGGTAGAAAAATTCAGCATCAAAAAGATAGTACCGAATCGCTTTTTCTAATGATTCTAAATCCAATATGTTGCTTGGATTTGCAAAAACAATTGAACCGAATTGCTTATAATTTCCAGCATCCCTGTACTCATAGTTAAATTTAATATTGCTCTTTGAACTTTTTATTGTGATAAATTAAAAATTTTTTGTCTGGCAGAAATCTTGAGGGTAATATTATTTCTTTGTTATCATATTTCAAAAAGTATTTTTCAACACTTTCATCTTCTTTCTTTTTTAAAGATTTGGAAACATGAATTGTATAATCTGGTGTAATTGTAATTAGCCCATATTCAAACGCACGATCATGTAACGCATTTAAACATAAACCATTTCTTGGATTTAAACGATTGGATTTGTCTTCTGACCAAGGAATGATATGACTTGCTGTCAATAGTCTTGTATTCATTAATCCTGTAATACAACAAGTGAAATTATATGAGGCTAAAACATTTGTTCGGAAAAAAGATTGATTTACTCGTGTTTTCACAAGTATCTCCTTTTCCTTTCCATCTTTAGGGAGTTCTTCTTCAGGAATATTGTAAATTTTCTCTAAAGATTTGTTTTTAATATTTGCTAACAGTTTTGCACTTTTAAAAGCCAGACTTTCCCAATCATTATAGAATTCATCCCATATTTCCTTATCCAGCTTGCTTGCATGAGTTAGCCCTTTAATTCCTCTTTCTTGTAAACTCAGATCAAAACTCGCAAAGTTTACAAGTTTTCTGGCCACTGCAGAAGGAGTCCGGCCAATTAATTTGGCCATGCTGATAATATTTGGATTCCCTTTGTGCATTTTCCCGAATGGAAGTTCACAATACAACTTGACTGCAAGTATCAACTGTTCGCAAGTCCATAAGTTTTTAGCCATGTCAATAACAAATGCAATTATTATGTGAAGTGAAGTTTTTTTTCTGTAAACACACAAATTTAATAATATTAAGCTGGTATTGTCTATCCAAAATAATTATGTATACATAAAACTTTGATACTGTTTTGAAAACTTCTTAAGTGGAGTAAAATTGGTTAGTATTTCAAAACAATAGTCGCACAAGATTCCAGACAAAATACCGGTTCAGTTTGGCGGATAATGCATAAATACCACATTAATATAAATCGTTAAAACGGTTTTTGATTTGTCAAAGGATTAGTGTTATCCCCACAGTTGAAACTGTGGGTTGATATTTCAATCCAAAGATTTATCTATGGGGTTTTGAAACACAAGAATAAAATATTAACCCTGTTAATTATCTACGATGAGATCGCTTTGCTAAGTTTTTTGTTTACTTTTTTACTCGCCACGCGCCTGAGCGTGGTTCATGAGATCGTTCCACCTGACTCGGTCAGGGGTCACTAAGTTGGTTCTTTTCATTCCCGAATTGACCAAAATCTTTTACTTTGTTATCAATTCGAGGATCCTCGAAATTCTAATAAATTAAAAATTGAAGGATTTCGTGACAAGGAAAAGAACAAAAAAAATGAGATTTTGGAAAATCTAAAACTTAAAAAGTGTATTGAAAACTGAACCTGCAGAATGCGGATGAATTTTCAAATGAGCCAGGATGTGTGAAAGCGCCGATATAGGACTACTTCGCAGCCGCTATATCTGATTTTATATTAACCACGCTGAGGCGTGGACAAGATCCTCTGTATTTGCCCCATAACGTACTTGCATTATGTTAATATAGCTTAGGTCTTAAATTCCGAAAGGTTCAATTATTCTAACCTGATTAATTCATAAACTCAAATTTACATCAAAAATTGATTATGATAAGTCAAAAACAGTCATTGTTTTTGGGCAATCATCGTTTTTTGATTGATTTACAGTAGGTTATCAATGCATTTAAGCATAATTTTCCCA
>JAUWBB010000058.1 GCA_030605195.1 Bacteroidota bacterium | reverse complement strand
CATTGAATTCAAATAGCTTTTAATGGCATCCTATTTATGCCAACCACATGGAATAATGGGATAGTGGAATAGCCGGAATTTTATACTTTTACAAAACTAATCTTTGGATCAAATTAATTTGAGCAATATTGAACGATGGATATACCTTCAAAATACAACCCTGCCTTAACCGAAGACAAATGGTATCAGTACTGGCTGGATAATGGTTTTTTCAGATCGGAACCGGATAACAGGAAATCTTATACAATTGTGATACCACCACCCAATGTTACCGGAGTTCTTCATATGGGGCATATGCTAAACAATACCATTCAGGACATTTTAATTCGCAGGGCAAGGATGCAGGGTAAAAACGCATTATGGCTTCCTGGCACCGATCATGCTTCCATTGCTACCGAGGCAAGAGTTGTAGCCATGTTGAGAGAAGAAGGAATAGAAAAATCCCAAATAAACCGCGAGGAATTCCTGAAATATGCCTGGGAATGGAAAAAGAAACATGGGGGAATGATCCTCGAACAGTTAAAAAAGTTAGGTGCATCATGCGACTGGGAACGGACTAAATTTACCATGGATGATGATATGTCGGAAAGTGTTATCCGGGTTTTTATCGATCTGTATAACAAAGGGTATATATATCGTGGAGTAAGAATGATAAACTGGGATCCCAAGGCAAAAACAGCCGTTTCGAATGAAGAAGTAATTTTTAAGGAAGTTCAGTCGAAATTATACTACGTCCGGTATAAAATTGATGAAAAGGATGAATGGTTAACCATTGCTACTACCCGGCCTGAAACCATACTGGGTGATACAGCCGTTTGCGTTCATCCCGAAGATAAAAGGTATAAGCATCTGATTGGTCAAAAAATCATTATTCCTTTGGTTAACCGGCCGGTTCCAATTATTGCTGATGAATATGTTGACAGAGAATTTGGGACAGGGGTGCTAAAAATTACGCCGGCGCATGATGAAAATGATTATGAAATAGGCCTGAAGCATGATCTTGAAGTCATTAACATTTTCAATGAAGATGGCACCCTGAATGAGAATGCCCAAATTTTTACCGGTGAAGACCGGTTTGTTGCAAGAGATTTGGTAACGGAAAAACTCCGGGAAGATGGCCATATTGATAAAATAAAAAAAGATTATGTGAATAAGGTTGGATATTCAGAGAGAACGGAGGCAGTCATTGAACCAAGGTTGTCAAGGCAGTGGTTTCTTCGTATGAAAGAATTGGCAAATCCTGCACTTGAAAGCGTAATGAATGATACGGTCAAAATACATCCGGCGAAATTTAAAAACATGTACCGTCATTGGATGGAAAATGTAAGGGATTGGTGTATTTCGCGCCAGTTGTGGTGGGGACATCGTATTCCGGATTATTATTTACCGGAGAGCGATGAGTTTGTTGTAGCAGACACCCCGGAAGCAGCACTTGACCTGGCCAGAAGAAAAACAGGAAATCCTTCTCTTGATATTGAGGATCTGAAACAGGATGAGGATGTGCTGGATACATGGTTTTCATCATGGCTTTGGCCAATATCTGTATTTGACGGTATCAGAGATCCTCAGAACAAGGATTTCACCTATTATTATCCTACGAATGATCTTGTTACGGCTCCTGATATATTGTTTTTCTGGGTTGCACGGATGATTATTGCCGGGTATGAATATAACAACGAAAAACCTTTTCATAACGTTTACATTACGGGAATGGTGCGTGATAAATTTGGGAGGAAGATGTCAAAATCTCTTGGTAATTCTCCTGAGCCCCTGGACCTTATCAGGAAATATGGTGCTGATGGTGTCAGAGTAGGAATGCTGTTATGTTCCCCGGCAGGAAACGATTTATTATTTGATGAAAATCTTACAGAACAGGGCAGGAATTTTGGCAATAAGATATGGAATGCCTTCAGGCTGGTGAAAAACTGGAAAGTAGATCCTGAACTTGATCAGCCAAAAGCTTCAGCAATTGCGGTTGAATGGTTTAATGCCAGATTGAATCAGTCAATCAGGATACTCGATGATCAGTATTCAAAATACCGGTTGTCAGAAGCGCTGATGAACCTGTACAAATTATTCTGGGACGAATTTTCTTCCTGGTATCTTGAGATCATCAAACCTTCTTACAAACAATCAATTGATAGTAAGACGTTTGAAGCTACAACGGGTTTCTTTGAAAAACTTTTAAAAATCCTGCATCCTTTTATCCCGTTTATTACCGAGGAGATATGGCAACTTATCAGGGACAGGAAAGATGGAGAAAGCATTATGGTTTCTGATATGCCAACAGGAGGAGATTATGATAAAAAAATGATTGAAAGATTTGAAAAGACCAAAGAAACCGTTAGCTCAATCAGGACCATCCGGAAAGAGAAAAATATTCCCGACAAAAGTCCCCTGTCACTTAACGTTAAAGAAAAAGAAGAAGTTTATGATAATCGTTTCGGTGAGGTTTTAAAGAAACTCTGCTACCTTTCGGAAATCAATTTTATTGCTAAGAAAATGGAGGGGGCTGTTTCGTTTATTGTAAAAACGACTGAATTTTATATTCCTCTTGGTGAAAAGGTAAATGTGGAAGAGGAAATCAGGAAGTTAGAGAACGAATTGGAATATACCAGGGGTTTTCTCAGGACCGTAATGCAAAAACTTGATAACGAGCAATTTATAAATAATGCCCCTGAAAAAGTTATTCAGATAGAATTGACAAAAAAAGCCGATGCGGAAGAGAAAATTAAAGTACTTGAGGAAAGGATTGCCGGATTAAAAAAATCATTCATCAGGAAAATGCGTGGGTTAATGATCCGGATATTTAAAAAACCATATCTATTTATTGTCTTCTTGGTGAATAAAATCTGGGTTAAGTTAAAATATATTTTTAATGAAAATTGCCCGTAGGGCATTAATTATTGTAGAAGAAAAATTTGAAATTATAACTATTCCCTGTAGGGGATTAATAATCAAGCTTATAAATTAATCAGGAAATATTCCCAAAATACTGATTTATCAATCGTCTACAACGAATATGTCCATAGTGTTAATCATATATTACAATAATTATACCGCTACGCGGTACTTTTAAAAGATAAAAGAGATAAGTTTTTATGATAAAAACTACGAATCTTCCGGAAGAACAAAAAAAAACCGTAACAAATCATTGTGTAGGGATGAAAAAAGACAGAATGTTATAATTTAAATATCCCTGTTTTCTAACATGTTTTAGGCTTTCCTGGCCATTGGAAAAAAAAGACTATATACTTAATTTTACATCCCTTTTCACTTTTTAAAAAAACCGAGAATGAAAGAGCAAGACATATCATTAAACCCTAATGAACTGGTACAACATTTGAAAAAACCTGCAGCGGAGTTCACAAAGCATGATATCATTACGTTTGCTGAAGATCGTGAAATCAGGATGATCAATTTTCGCTATGTGGCAGAAGACGGAAAACTTAAAACCTTGAATTTTGTTATTTCAAGCAAGGATTATCTGGATTCAATTCTTTCGTCCGGGGAGCGGGTTGACGGGTCAAGCCTTTTTTCTTTTATTGAAGCAGGATCGAGTGATCTGTATGTTATTCCGCGATATAAAACGGCATTTGTAAATCCTTTTACCGAAATCCCGTCCCTTGAAATTCTTTGTTCATTTTATACGGCAAAAGGTACTCCTTTTGAAGGTGCCCCGGAATATGTATTAAGAAAAGCTAATGTGAAATTTAAGAAGGAAACAGGTTATGTTTTTAAAGCTCTTTGTGAGCTGGAATATTATGTAAACTCCATATCTGATCCCCTTTATTCCTTGCAGGATCAGAAGGGTTACCACCAGTCAGGACCCTTTGCCAAATTTGAGAACCTCAGGGTAGAAACTCTTGACCTTCTTGCAAAAGCGGGTTGTAAAATAAAATACGGCCATTCCGAGGTGGGAAGTTTTACCTCCGGTGGGGAAGTTTTTGAGCAACATGAGATTGAATTCCTGCCTGTCGATGTTGAAGATGCAGCCGATCAATTAGTAATTGCCAAATGGATACTCAGAATGCTAAGCTGTAAACATGGTGTAGAGGTGAATTTCGCCCCGAAAATAATGGTTGGAAAAGCAGGAAGCGGATTGCATATTCATATGATGCTTGAGAAGGACGGGAAAAATGCCATGGTAAGTGGCGGCCATCTGAGTGAAACAGCTCATAAGATCATAGCTGGGATACTGTATCTTTCACCGGCACTGACAGCATTTGGAAACACTGTCCCGGTCTCATACCTGAGGCTGGTACCACATCAGGAAGCACCTACCAATATTTGCTGGGGGTACCGGAACCGTTCAGTCCTGATCAGGGTGCCATTGGGCTGGAGAAGTGGAAACCAAATGACCATCGATGCTAATCCATCTGAAAAAACTGATCCTGAACAAGGCGATAGCAAACAAACAATTGAGTTCAGAGCTCCGGATGGTTCTGCTGATATTTATAAATTGTTGGCCGGACTTGTGGTAGCAGCAAAACACGGATTGAACAGGAAAGATGCACTTGAAATGACAGAGAAACTCTATGTAGATGTGAATATTTTCGACAAAAAAAATTCAGAGAAGTTAAATAAGTTAGATAAACTGCCTGCCTCTTGCTGGGAATCGGCTGAATCGCTGAAAAAATTAAGAAGCTATTTTGAAAAAGACAATATTTTCACGTCAGCAGTGATTGATTTTACGATTCAAAAATTGAGGTCTTATAATGATCAGGGGTTGAGCGAAACTTTGTATGGCAAGGAGGAAGAGATTAACAAATTAGTGAAAAGATACATACATGTAATGTAGGTTTTCAACAATAGAAATTTTTGTATGCTTATTCTGAATTGATAGCATTCCGTGGATTGAAATTGAATATTTATTCTTCAATGATTGCCTTTAAGCTTAAATCAAGGCTCTTTATATGATGAGTGAGGGCTCCGACTGAAACAAAATCCACACCGCATTCAGCAAATTGACGAACGGTCTCGAGCGTAATTCCTCCTGATGATTCAACTTCGTATTTACCATTTATTAGTGTGACGGCTTTCTTTGTATCTTCGATACTGAAATTATCCAGCATAATCCGGTGCACACCGCCGGTTCTTAAAATTTCCTTTACATCTTTCAGTGATTGTGCTTCAATTTCAATTTTCAAATTTTTACCTTTTTCTTTCAGGTATTGGTTGGCCGATTTTATGGATTTTTCAATTCCTCCCGCATATTCGATATGGTTATCTTTAAGCAGGATCATATCATATAATCCCATGCGATGGTTTTCTCCGCCCCCGATCCGTACAGCCAATTTATCGAGAAAACGCATACCCGGCGTTGTCTTCCGGGTATCAAGCACTTTTGCCTTCAGGCCTCTCAGCTTTTCGGTATAAGCCCTGGTTTGTGTTGCAATTCCACACATTCGTTGTAACACATTCAGTACGATTCTTTCAGCAAGCAGGATGGAAAGAATTTTTCCTTCAATGATGTAGATGATATCGCCGGCATTTATGGGAGTCCCATCCTCATAACAGCATTCTATTTTTAAACCGGGATCAATCGAATGAAAAATCTTTTCACCGATTTTTACACCGGCAAGAATCCCTCGTTCTTTTGAAAGTAGTATTGCTTTACCAATAGCAGTTTCGTGAATACATGCAAGTGATGAATGATCACCATCGCCTATATCCTCCCTGATGACAGCTTTTATAAAAGTATCCAGATAATCCCTATTCATCCTCCTTTTCAATTCTTAGCTGATGGATGAGTGTATTCCCATTTTTTGTTTTCAGAAGAAAATATACCCTGAAAACGCCCTTTGAAGTAGTTAAATCGCCTATGGCATAGTGCGAACTTTCTTTTCCTCCCTGGTGCAGGATTGAAAAGTTTTCAGGAGGATATTTTGTAAAAAAATCCCTGATGATACGTTCAGCCTGGGTTTTACTGTAAACATCCTCTTTCTCCAGAATGACCAACTCGATGCTGGTATTGAAGAATTTCACCAATTCTTTCGAGTTTCCTGCTCTGAAAGCCAATGCAATGCCTTTCGGTATTTCTTCAGAGATATTGGCAGCAAATGAGTTAAACACCAGCAAAGAGATGAGCAAAGCCGGCCATTTTTTCAATATTAACATTTTAAATAATATTAAATTTGTATAAAAAGACAAAAATCGAACCAATTAAGGTTTATGTTGCAATTTAACAAAATTTGAATAAAGTAACGAATCGGTGTGTTGAGATGATTTATTTTTACGTAAGTAATGAATAAATAACTTAATAGTTACTAAATTCGGGTTTGTTTAATATTAAACCGGATATGTTGAAAAGGTACCACACAATCCTGATATATATTGTTCTTATGCTGATATGTATCTCTGGCGGATACATGCTGGAAAGCAATCTGTTTAATTCCAACCGGTTTGCCAGGAAAGCAGCTAAATTTCAGGATGTATTGTTTAGTAAGGAAGAAAGGGTTAATTCATACCTGGAGGATATTAAAAACACCATTGGGGATATTGAACCCGATGGCTTTATGCAGAAATACCCACAGTACTTCAATTTGGTGGAAAAAGAGGGGATAGCGATTCTGACATACCAAAACGACAGTCTCAAAACCTGGTCCGATAATACTATTCCTGTTCCGGATAAGCTTGCTGAATGGGATTTAGCGAATCACTTTGTCTTCCTTGAAAATGCCTGGTTTGTTGCAAAGAACATTCAAAAAGATAATATAGTTCTTATTGGGCTAATCCTTGTAAAAAAGGAGTACACATATGAGAACCAATATTTAAGGAATGATTTTTTCAAGGATTTCCATATGTCACCCTGTGCGTCTGTGTCTTCCTTACGAGACAAAAAAGGTTTTGATATCCATGATGGACATGGAAAATATCTGTTTACACTACATTTTGCTGAAGATATTTTTTGTTATTCTTCCTATTTAACCTTCCCGGCTCTTATCTATTTCCTCGGAATGATTTTTTTCCTTGTTTTCCTGCGAATAAGTTTAAGAACCATAAGAGAAAGATGGAGAAATTTAGGTTTATTCGGACTGGGAATAATCCTGGTTTTATTTTATTATATCATTATTACCTTTAACGTTCCCTCAATTTGCCATTCCCTCGATCTGTTTGCCCCATATTACTTTTCAATTTCCGATTTACTTCCTTCGCTGGGTGATTTTCTTATTGGCTCTGTTCTGATATTTTTCTTTTTATTTAATATTTACAGCGATTTTTCAATACCCAAAAAAATATATCAACGATCAACATTCCTTAAATCCCTGGTTTTATTCTTTTTCCTTAGCTTGTGTACTCTGTATTTTATTTTTCTGCATAGTCTTTTCAGCAACCTCTTAAACCATTCAAGTATTTCATTTGAAGCGTACAAAGTTCTTGACTTGTCCGTTTATAGTATTATTGGATTTTTTTCCATTTCCATGCTGTTTGTTTCACTTGTTTTACTGATTAATAAGTTTATAAATTTCGGGAAAGAGTTACTCGAAATAAAGAACCTTTCTCTGATAATGGTTTTTTCCCTTTTCGTATTCCCGGTGGTAATATTCTTTTTTGATTATACAATTGATCTTTATTCTATCGGATTTTACCTGATTATCCTTCTTGTAACGGTTAACTTTGGCAAACCATTTCATTATAGTTTTTCATCTTTAACCCTTCTTATTCTGTTTTTTTCTGTTTTTTCTGTTTTTTTTATAACGAAGGAGACTGAAAGGAAAGAAAAAAACAGGTTGAAGGTTATTGCAACAAACCTGGGAGCTGAGCATGATCCCGTGGCTGAATTGTTATTGGAAGAAATAAATAACAAAATAAAAGAAGATGCTGAACTTGCAAATCTACTCAACCTGCAAATTTCCAGTAATGATGAATTTGAAAAGGTTTATCAGTACCTGCAAAAAAAATATTTCAATGGCTATTGGGAAAAATATGATTTTGGTTTAACCATATGCACGGAGTCATCCGATATTCATTTAGATAATGATGAATACAAACATTGTTATACTTTTTTCAAGCAATTAACAGATTCATTTGGCTCGCCGCTCCCGAACACTAATTTTAATTTCCTGGATAATCAAACCGGGAACATAAATTATTTTGGATCATTTTATTTCCCAATTGAGGAAGAAAATCAAACAAACGGCCTTTTCATTGAGCTCAATTCAAAATTAATTTACCAGCAATTAGGCTACCCGGAATTGCTGCTGGACAAAAATATTTTTAAACATTCAGTGGTTGAGAAATATTCTTATGTCAGGTTCCATCAGAATAAATTAATAACCCAAACAGGAATTTTCCCATACAGTCTCGACAGAAGAGTTTATTCTCAAGTTAATGAAGAATTCTCATTTGTTAATTTTGAAGGGTTTGACCATCTGATTTATAATGTAGATGAAGATAATACCATCATCATTAGTGACCCGGAGCTAAGGTTCATCGATATTCTGATTTCGTTCTCTTATCTTTTTGTTTTCCTGTTTTTACTTATCAACCTGGTATTGCTGATTATTAACCTGCCTGTTTACCTTCAAGCCCGGCAATTTAATTTCAAACAAAAAATTCAATTGTCTCTTTTTTCAATTCTGTTTCTTTCGCTAATATCCATTGGTGGCGGCGCCGTTTACTTTAGTATTAATCAGTATGAGAACAGACATTTTGATAATTTAAGTGAAAAGATACAATCGGTGTATATTGAGCTAGAACACAAACTGGCTTACGAAAAAGAACTCACAAGCGAATGGCAGTCAGACCAGTATGCGTCATTAAACGATCTGCTCCGTAAGTTTTCCAATGTATTTTATTCGGATATTAACCTATACGACTTACATGGTAGCCTTCTGGCTACTTCTCGTCCAAAAGTGTTCGATAAAGGGCTGACCGGGACAAAAATGAATACGGAAGCTTACCGGCAACTTGCCATAAATAAAAGAGCTGAATTTGTTCATAACGAGACCATTGGCGTTTTAAAGTATCTGTCAGCTTATATGCCTTTTACAAACAGGGAAAATAAATTACTCGCGTATCTTAATTTACCTTATTTTACTAAGCAAAAATTGCTTACCAGGGAAATCTCAACCCTGGTAGTTGCAATTGTGAATTTCTCCGTGGTACTGATTTTAGTTACCATGTCGCTGGCTATATTTATCTCCAATAAGATTACAAACCCCCTTCGACTTATACAAAAGAAATTTAGTAAGATTGAACTTGGTAAAAAAAGTGAACATATTTTTTATGAGGGAAGTGATGAAATTGGCAGTTTGGTGACAGAATACAACCGCATGGTGGATGAACTGGCCCGGAGCGTTGAACTGCTTGCTAAATCGGAAAGAGAATCGGCTTGGCGCGAAATGGCAAAGCAAATTGCACATGAAATAAAAAATCCCCTGACTCCAATGAGATTGAGTGTACAACAGTTAAAGAGATCCTGGAGAGACAAAGCTCCAAATTGGGAAGAAAATTTTAGTAAATTCACTAAAACCTTAATTGAACAAATTGACAACTTGTCTTCCATTGCAACTGCATTTTCTGATTTTGCAAAAATGCCGAAAACAGAAAATCAGGAAGTTGACATACTGACAATAGTGAATAATACAGTCGAATTATTTGCAAATACAGAAAGAATAAGTTTTAAGGCGGAAACGCGTGGTTATGAAAGGGTGTGTGTTTTTGCCGATAAGAAACAACTGATCAGGGTATTCTCCAATTTGTTTAAAAATGCAATTCAATCTATTCCGGATAACAGAAAAGGATCAATAATGATAGATGTTTTAAAAGGAAAAAACAGGGTTACCGTTAAGGTGATGGATAATGGAGCAGGAATTCCGGAAGAATTGGGAGATAAACTATTTATGCCTAATTTCACGACAAAATCAAGCGGAATGGGAATGGGATTGGCTATTGCAAAGAATATAATTGAAGATGCAAAGGGAACAATAAGGTATGAAACAACAATAGATCAGGGTACTACCTTTATCATTGAATTACCTTTGTTTGCATCTGAGGAGATTGAGTAATTTTACTTTAACTTTATTACCGGAAATTGCGTATAACGATTAACTAAATAAGAAGAACTAAACCAAATCCGGGTTTTATCGCGAAGTTTTGACTCACATATTATTTTAGATTTTTATATTTGTTAGCGCTATTGACAGAATTTTAGAAGGAATATAAATTGCCACGACTAAAATTATTTCTGTTATTCTTTATCATTTCCAAATGTTTTATACCTTCTGGAAATGCCCAGACCGCTATATCCGGTATTATTAATTCCTATAGTGAGGTTACTTCCGTTGTTGATGCTAATGATATTGTTATTAGCAACGCATCAGATTTTAATGCCGGCGATACGGTTCTTCTCATCCAGGTGAAAGGAATAGAGATAATTGTAAGTGATAACGCTGAAGAATTCGGAATGTCACAAAATGTTTATGGCGCCGGGAAATATGAATTTCTGCTTATTAATAATATAGATCAGGGTACAGGAGAGGTAAATTTTACCAGCGATATGAGTAATTTTGGGGACTATGATGCCGGCGGATCGCTTCAGCTTGTAAGGGTACCGGGTTATGACAATGCAAGGGTAATAGATACTTTAACCTGCCAACCCTGGGACAGTACAACCGGAACAGGAGGAGTTCTGGCTATGATTGTTGGAAACACATTAACGTTGGAAGCCGATATTGACGTAACCGGTAAAGGGTTAAAAGGGGGAATGGCTGCCCAGGGAGCCGGTGTTTGTGTGGGTAATTCCACCAGTGTATATTTTGAAGAAGATTCTGACAGTGCAGGATATAAAGGTGAAGGAGCGGCAAGTTATGCTTGGGATAATAGCTCACCCCTGGGCATGGCTTATAAAAAAGGCCGTGGTCCGTTATTTAATGGCGGAGGAGGAGGGAATGGAAAATACTCTGGTGGTGCTGGTGGCGCAAATTATGGGTCTGGAGGGGATGGAGGAAAAGAATCAAAGTCCTGTGGAAATTATAACATTGGTGGAATCGGGGGGAGGGATGTAAAAAGCTTCGCACTGTTTATAGCAAAAAGAATTTTTATGGGTGGCGGTGGCGGTTCAGCCACGCAAAATAGTGATGATGATGCTACAGACGGAGGGAATGGTGGTGGTATTATTATTATCGTTGCCGATACATTGGTTGGGAACGGAAACAGCATAAAAGTCGGTGGTGCGGATGTTACCGGGGTTGCCAATGCCGATGGCGG
>JAUWBB010000237.1 GCA_030605195.1 Bacteroidota bacterium | reverse complement strand
ATATGTTTCCTTATGAGATCGAGATGAAGGATGGGATGGAGGACGACCAATAGGTAATCCATTTTTAGCAACCTGGTTCAGGTAAATCTTAGATTTGTTGATAATTAACCGTTCCTTTTACAAATTTCACAGCGGATCACGGAAAAAATACTCAACAATAGCTTAAAAACCTGTCCCGTCAGGGACAGATAATCCGGACAAATGGGAAGCGTTCTATTTCTTCTAATCCAGATCTAAAATTACCCGGCATCTAAAATGAAAGGAGGGTTAATAGGTAATCCATTTTTTGTATTCTACTTCTAACTCTCCAAATATTTTCTCTTCATATAACAATCTTCTTATCTCCTCCACATCAATCACATATCTATAAACAGATCTCCCGTTTATGCACAACAAATATTTCCCGTCCGGGGAAAAATCGGGTTGGACACCCTTGAACTGCAATATCTGAACCAGATCCGGAGCCACAAGGTTTGTAATTCCACTTCCAGCAACAACTGATGCAATGTATTTATCATTTGATGAAGGAACCAGGTGGTGATAATCCATAACAGGTTCAAATTCACTACTCCAGATATAGTTTCCCAGGTAACTACTTCTACCCACATTGCTAAAGATACTGGACCGGTCATGCATTACATAATAACGGTATTCCGGATGACCACTATTCGTTTCATTGTACACAGTTACCGTAATTGATTTTTGATCTTTCGAAAAAACAGCATCACATTCTTTCCCCTCAATAAATTGCATATAATCATATTCAAAAATCCAGGGCATCTGAGGTTTAATGGTATAATTCAGAGTAAATAATTCAATCCTTTCACCAATCAGGTTCCAGATGCCAACCGTACTATCATCCGATGAGGTCAGGATATAATCGCTGCTGTTGTTAAAGAGGCAACTTCTAATCATATCCCTGTGACCGGTAATGGAATCATATAATGAAAATTGATCTATGCTATGGTCATAATACCAGATATTGACTTTTTTATCAGAAGAGGCAGTTGCTATAAACCGTTCATCCGGTGAAATATCCAGGGCATTGATTTTGTTATTATGATCACCCAGTTTCTGAAATAGATTTCCTTTCCCGTCGTATAAATACACAACATTTTCATTTGCAACAGCCAGTATAAATTCCTTTCTGCCGGTAAAGTCAAACAGGTATTTATTATTGATCATATTGATGGTTGTATTCACTTCAAAAAGAAATGTACTTTTCAATGAATAAACCTTTATCTTTTCACTATTTAATAGTATGCCAATATATTCATTATCAGTAGATAACAAGACGTTTAAAATAGTAGAACTATCGGCCAGTGTGGTAAATATCTCCAGTCCCCTGTTATTCCATACCTTAACCTGGTTATTTTCAAGCCATCCACTAATATAATTCCCATCTTCCGAAAATCTGGCAGACATAACCTGGGTTGAATAAGGCGAAAAATCAAATATTCTTTTTTGTGCATCAGGATGTTGTTCATACATAGTATAGAAAGCATCCATAACCGCTTTTTTAGAAATACTATAGTTTGTATCTGCTTCATATGCCAGGAACGCTGTCTCCAGGCTCAAGGCCGGACTGCTCTTCTCTTGCAATGCGGCGGTGATAAGCAGGTCTTTTGTTTTGGCACCCTGGGACTTCATGATGTAGTAATAACCAATGGCGATTGCTATCAGAATAAATCCAGCGGTGGAGATGCTTGTTATCCTTCGGAAAGCTCTTCTTTTGGCGAGATAATCAGCTTTACTGGCATTCACAAATTCCTGTAACGTTTTGCTCAGGAACAGCTTGTCCTCATATGGAGCTAGGTAATTCAGGTCTTCCTGCGAAAGTAATAGTTTTCTTTGCAGATAATTATTGTATGCATTCTCAATAAACTGTCTAACCTCAAGTATCTCTTTTTCAACCAGGGTGATTTTTTCATAGATTTTGGCTGCGAGACTGTCATGTCGTAGTTCATACCTGCCGCTTTCATCCTTGTCCCTGAGTATCCTGAGGTTGATGAATTGTTGAATGAGTCCGGTTAGGGTTTCTTTATCTACAGGCTTGCCCAGGGTCCTTGAAAAGTCAATTATTTCTTCTTCGGTTATTTGGCGTTTGGTGCCTTTGATGGAGACAAAGGATTTAAGTATGGTAAGTCCGGTACCGGGATCGTCGAGGTCGCTGATTTGCTCTTCTAAAAAACTACCAAGTAAGTCGCTAACATCACCAACTTGGTCGAGTAAAGGTATGGTGAAAACACCCCCCTTAGCCCCCCTTTTTAGGGGGGAATCGTCATTCGTGCCTTCGGCACTGTAATTCATTGTGGAGAGACGGTAGATTTTGTCGAGGAAGACCTGGAGGTAGGTGAGTTCTACTTCGTTGGAATCCGGGTTGAGTTTTTGAAGTAATGCCTGGGGAAAACCTTCCTCTACTTCAATATTTTGTACTTTACAGGGGCCTTCAATGACCTGGATAGCATTCTTGCTGGTCATTTTCTCAATGCGCATACGGTTTGTGAGAAAGTCCGGAATTACCGCTTCAAATTCCGTTACTCCGGCAAGATATTCTTCACGGATGGAAAAAATAAACCTGCACTGGACATCCGAATCAACAACTGCCTTAACTATCTGAATAAATTCCTCCCGTTCTTCCCTGTCGCCAAATATAAAAAGCTCCTCCAGCTGGTCAAAAATCAAATAGATCGGCTTGAAATGATCAAGGTAAATAGATTGTAAAACCTTCACCACGCGCACGGGCAATTCTCCCCCTGCCAAGGGGGAGTACCCCCGAGAATTCGGGGGGGAGGGGGTTTTTATTGTGGTGAGTGCAACCTTCCCCAACTCCCGCTCCAGACTATCCAAAATGTTCCTCCCCCTCCTCACATTAACCGGCAACCAGTCGCTATCCTCGAATTTATTTGCCAGTCCGCAGTTGATCAGGGAGGTTTTGCCGGTACCGGAGATACCATACACCAAAAGTATCTTACTCTCAAAAACCTTCTGGTACATCTCTTCAATCTCCCGGTCGCGACCGAAAAAGATGTCACGATCTTCTTTAGTATAACTGTCTAAGAACTTAAAGGGGTTTTGAGGCATTTTTAATGGTTTTAATTCGTCTTCGACTTTTATAAATCATAGTCTCACTGATTTAAGCCTCAACCGTGGCCCCGGAAGGTGCAATTGTGGAAAGCAGTTCTTTAAATTCTTCTACCAATATCCCATAATTACTCATTGCTCTTAAATCACATTTTTCAGTTACCTCAGTTCCAAGGTAAAATAATTGATCGTTCCTGAATTTGGTGTACATAAAGATGTCTTTTTTGATACCAAATTTTTCTTTCGTGTCAAGCACTTCTGTATGGGTATCTATGACCAATGGAGAAAGGTTTAAATATTCCTCAATGGATTTAATGGTTTTCATTAACAATACGCAGTTGCTTTCGGAATATATAATTTCATCTATTTCTTTTGCTGCAAAATCGGAGTCTGTACTGTTTAGCAAATTAATTACATGATGGAACGTCGCCTCCCTGTTTTTAGGCTTTTGCACTTTAATTTCCCTCACGGAAACTAATTTATACTTCGCGAGGAAGGCGATTCTCTGAAGTATATAGGTTAACTTCTCTTCGTACTCAACACACCGTTTTTCGATTTCTTCCTGGGTAAGGTTGATCTGGTAATGCCCGATCTCATTTCGCTCAGGAATCCAAAAATCAAGTGCGGCATAGAATTTTTTATCGAAATTTTCACCCATTTCAGGCATAAACCACTCGATATTATTGTCCTTGTAAAATTTCCCGACTGACCGGATCAACCAGGTAAAGTTCCCCAGGCTCAGTACGCAAAATCTGGTTTCAAAATCTTTTGACAGGCTATCCGGCATGGTTGCTACACCTTTAAGCTTATCTTTCCAAAGCTGTGACAGCATAACAAAACAGATAAACTGCATAGACCGTTCAATGGTTTTAAAGATTTGGTCCAGACGAAGCCGGTCGAGCTGCCGCATGGAGCCGGAAAATAGTCTTCTTAATTCTATACCAACCGGCCAGGGGTAATTTTTTATGATCAGATCCCCGAGAACCCGGTAATCAACCTCTTCTTCTTCATCATCCTCATCGACGATAAGATGTTTTTGCAGTGCAGTTTTATGTTTTACCATTTCGTCAAAGACTGCCCTGATCATGTTTTCATTGATTTGTGCCATAATATTAAGGTGTTAGAGGTATTTATCAGGCATAATATACAAAAAAATAAGGAAATCCAAATATATTATGTTTTTAATTGATTGGCTTCCAAAGGCTATAAGTCTTAAGATGAAAAAATGTGCAAGTCTTTGGTCTTTTTTACTTAAGAATTATATCTCAATCTCTCCTGTAAGATAGGTTTTTGCCTTGCCACTAATCAGTACCCTGTCCCCTGCCAGTTGACAAAACAATTCTCCTCCCCGTTTAGATATCTGAAAAGCATGGAATTGGGTTTTATTTAATTTATTTGCCCAAAAGGGAACCAGTGTTGTATGTGCCGAACCGGTGACAGGATCCTCATCGATCCCTGCAGCCGGGGCAAAAAAACGGGATACAAAATCAGATGTATCCCCCCTGGCAGTTATTATAATTCCTAATGCATCAAGTTTCTCCAGAATTTTAAAATTAGGTTGTATGGATAAAACATCTTTTTCAGTTTCAAATAAAGCAAGGTAATCTCTTGATTTACAAACTTCCAAAGATTTTTTACCTAAACCTTCTGTTAAACGATCAGGCGTATCAACTTTTACCGGAGGATTGGCAGGAAAATTAAGGGAAATAAGATCTCCTGACTGTTTAACGGTTAACCTGCCACTTTTTGTTTCAAACCGGATCTCTTTTTCTGCGTAACCAAGGTGATTAAATAATACATGGCCGGAGGCTAAAGTGGCATGACCGCAGAGGTCTACTTCAATCTCAGGTGTAAACCACCTTAATTCATAGAAGTCATTTTTCTTTACAAAAAAAGCTGTTTCTGAAAGATTGTTTTCTGCTGCAATACTTTGCATTAAACCAGGATCTATCCATTCTGCGAGAGGACAGACGGCTGCGGGATTTCCTCCAAAAAGATTTGAAGTGAAGGCATCAACCTGATAAATTGGGATTTTCATGAGAGTATGTTTTAGGGGTTATTCGAAGATATAAATATAATGAGATTTTAGGTTCTAATCAGAGTCTGTCTGTAATGTTAATAAAATAAAAAAATGAATATCTCTAACCTGATTAATTCATAAACTCAAATTTACATCAAAAATTGATTATGATAAGTCAAAAACAGTCATTGTTTTTGGGCAATCATCGTTTTTTGATTGATTTACAGTAGGTTATCAATGCATTTAAGCATAATTTTCCCA
>JAUWBB010000136.1 GCA_030605195.1 Bacteroidota bacterium | reverse complement strand
ATCTGAGTCAGGTATGACTGTTTCTCTATATCACCAAATTTATAATCGATCACAATCACATGTTTTTCACTTATTAAAACCCGGTCAGGACGTCTTGTTTTTCCTTTTTTCAGAAGAATATCAGCCTCTGTTTTTACCTCCCAGTCCCCGTTAAACCATTTCTCAGCCCTTGTATTCTGCAAGGCCTTCAGTACACGATTTTTTACAGTCACAACTTCATCCACTGCAATTTTACCTTCGATGGTTAATTTTTTTATGGCTTTGTCTATGTCATTTTTCGTATATATGAATTGAAACACTTCATGCATGATTTTTCCATAATTGATCTTTTGTTGTTTATTTTTTTCTTCCAAAAGAAAATATTCCGGACTTTTCAAACTTAACCTCAGCCTGCTTTCAACCGGCCAGGTTGAATATTCCGTAAGTTTCATTTCAACGGTAGTTAAACCCGGTTCTGAAGGTTCAATTTGCCCCCTGCCAATGGATAACTGTTTTTTCTCTGGATTCCAGTATGGGTCAAATTCAATTAAATTCCGAACTTCAGTTGGCTGGGAACCGGCTGCTGTCAAATTCCCGGTGAACATACTGTATAGAAGATCAGCCACCGTTTTCAGGTTATTCTTCTTTGGTTCAGGTGCAAAAACATAGAGTTCCCCGGCAGCCCGCGTAAATGCTACATATAATAAATTGAGATTGTCCACATAAGCATGAATTTTCTCATGATAGTAATCCTTGTAGAAAATGGTACCGGATAATCGTGAATAATACTTCAGCGGTACCAGGTCAAGATCACTGAACGGTTTTTTTTCCGGCCTGCACCAAATGATCTGAGGGGGACTTGGACTATGATCGATTGTCCAGTTACAATAAGGAATAATAACTACCCTGAATTCCAATCCTTTTGCTTTATGGATGGTTAATACACGTATTGCATTTTGCTGACCTGAAACGGCAAGGGTCTTTTGTTGCCCCTCCTTCTCCCACCATTCCATAAAGGATGTTATATCAGATGTCTCCTTTCTGGTATATTCAACAACAATATCCTGAAAAGCCTGAAGATAAGGAACTTCATCTTTTATCCGGTTTAAACCGGATAAAAGAATTATTTTTTCGGTTAATTCATATAAAGGGAGATTTTTAAAGGTTTTAAAATCTTCCGGGAAAGTATGGTATAAAAACTCCTTTAGTTTTTCAGTTGTTGTTTTGTCTTCAGAAAAACAGAGATCGAAAAGCTTATTTTCAACCTCCGGTTCTTTTTTTAAATAAAAATTGTATTCACTTAAAAGAAAAACAAGATTTATTTTATCTTCGGGTGAAATGATATATTTCAAAAGGGAAATAATTAAATTAACTGCCGATGAACTTTTTAAGTACAGGGATTCATTGGATATAACATCATAATTATACCGGTACGGTTTTTGTTGCTTGTTTTTATGTTTTAACAGTGTCTCGACTATTTCCCTTCCATCTTTTTTGCTACGTACTAAAATGGCAATTTCTCCCAATTGAATACCATTGTCCTGAAGTTCTTCGATCAATACCGGTATTTCCTGATTAACCTGTTCCCGCCATCCATTTTTTTCTTCCTCAAAAAAAGTAACCTGAACCGAACCTCCGGACACATTTTCTTTTTGGGGTATTTGTTGAATCAAGCCGGAATAGCCATCTGAAATTTTAGTGCGGAGTTCACTGATTTCATCCACTGTTTTATACTCTTCCGGTACAGATGACCAAAACTGATCTTCAACTATTTTCGAGGCATGGAAAAACAAGGTATTGTTAAAATCAACGATGTTTTTCCTGCTTCTCCAGTTATAGCCCAAATTTCGTATTTCTATCCCCTGGACTTCAAAATCCTTTTTCAACCGGTCCGACAGGATCTTCCAGTCACTGTTCCTCCATCTATATATCGACTGCTTGACATCACCAACAACCAGGCAGTCTTGGTCCTCTGAAAGGCTATTGCTGATGAGAGGTTTAAAATTGTCCCATTGAACCTGTGATGTATCCTGAAATTCATCGATCATGTATTTCTTAAAAACATACCCGGTCTTTTCATAAATAAACGGGGTTTCATTCCCGTCAATGATTTTTTGGATCAGCACAGCAGCATCAGAAATTAAAAACACGTTTTTTTGAAAAGAATATTCCTTTATCTTTTTGGAAAGATCGGTAAGGATTCCCAGGGTATATATCAGGGATAGAATGCAATCAGCAGTGTTATAATCAATTTTGTTGGAATCATAATAATGAATAACCTGACAAAGGGTTTCATTCATCCCATCCTCGTATGCCCGAATGATTTGAGAAATTTTACCGGAGTCCTGTTTATACCATTTTTCAGGATTGTTCATAGCTTCCCTTGTCCGGTTCGAAGGGTCGGAAATATTTTGTTCATATAGTTTTTTAAAATGGTTGGCAAATCCGGTTGTACCGTAATAAAAATCGGCAATTTCAAGATTGTGCCTTTCAATCAGGTCCAGTCCCTGTTTCCCGTAGTTCTTCAGGGTATTCCTGAATTGAGACCTGATCTGATTAAGGTTACCAAGATATTCCTGAAGGAAATCCTTATTATCCAGTTTTTTAATCAATTGGGTATCGAACCGTTTAAAGTGTTCCTTAAATACCTCTTTTCCAAGTTGGAATATATCATGTCTGATGTTCCAGCTTTTTGCTTCCTCGATCTTACTTTCCGCAAACCTTACGAGCCAGTTTTTTAATGATTCGTTCTTTTCCAGGCCAACCCAAATAGTATCAATAATTTCATTCAGAACCTTTTCGTCATCCAGTTCAAGGTTAAAGCCAGTCTGGATTCCCATTTCCCTGCTAAATGAATGGATCACCTGCTGAAAAAACTTGTCAATGGTCTGAACAGAAAATCTTGAATAATCGTGTAAAAGAAGATTCAGGATATACTGTGCACGACTTTTAATTTGCCGGGGAGTTAATTTTATGTCCGGGTCATCACTACGAATATATGCTGATTCAGAACCTTCAGCCAACCGGCTCAATTCGGTAATAATACGGTTTTTCATCTCAGCAGTAGCTTTGTTCGTAAAAGTAACTGCCAGTATGTTCCGGTAAGCGGTCGGATTGGCGAACAGGTGTTTCAGATATTCCTTTGCCAGGGTAAAGGTCTTACCCGAACCTGCAGAAGCTTTGTATACAAGTAGTTTTGACATAATCTTTAGCCTGAAAAATTACCTCCTCTGTAATTGTTACGCTTGGTTAAATAAATTTTTCAGGCAGTTATTGGTTAATAGTTAATTGTTCGAAGAACTCCCTTAAAGAAAAAATAAATTAAACATTAATAAAACCTCAAAATTGAAAATGACTAAAATTTAAAACCTGATTTACTTATTGACCGATTCGCCTCACTAAATGTACTGAAAAAAACCAGAAAAAAACTTGAATAAAAAATATATATTTAATAATCCATACGGAGCCTATGTGCAAGTTAAACACTGAATAAAGATCCATATTCAGGCTTCAATAAATCAAATGAATTTTGCTATTAATCATACCTGCAGATATTCACCAGACCCTTAGGGTTTCCAAAAACCCTAAGGGTCTTTAAACAATAAGCAATTTTGAAATCATGTTAGAATCAAAAAATGGCCTGGAACAAAATCAAGAGTATAGTAAAAATTTTACTAAATTGTGAAGTATTACAAGCAGTCGGGCAGGCCCTGTGAAATGCTGCTCCGCAGCAGTGCCCGCCTGACTTATTCGAGCAGGGTTTCGCCACTATTTCACCCCGTAGGATAAATCCATAAATCCAACGGGGTGAACGTGGCAGGCAATGAATATCCCCGGTATTCCCCGAAGGGATCACTATGTGACATCCCGGGGGCTTGAATAACCCACTTAACCCACGGCGCAACTGCAAATTTTGCTTAATGAGATGAAGTTGCATGCGCCATAAATGAACTTGGGGCTGTATCATAACCCTATTTAGGTAATCATTCCTGCGAACGGCTTTAGCCCTCATGAGCGTAGCGAATAACGCAGGAATCCATATTTAGCTAATAATGAAAGTATTATAGATTCCTGATCTCCGCTTCGCTTCGTCAGGAATGATATATTCAAAGATTTTGAGACAGCCCCAATATAACCCGATGATTTATACAAGTCTCTTAACCCGGAAAATTAGCTTCGCTGTCCAAAAAAAGGCAACCCGGCAATACAATGCCCTTATAGCAGGTGGTTAAATCAATGACACTCGATGAAAATGAACGAAGTGAAGTTATCATCGTTAGTGAAATTGATCCCGACGAAGGAGGGATCTCAGAGTTTAGCCCAATCCCGATCCTGATGGTTATCTGGACGGGACTTTTTTTTAACTCAACTGCGCCTAAAATCCTGTTGTAACCCGTTGTTCATTCTTCCAATAATTTCTTGATTTCTTCTTTCAATCCAGGTAAATGCCGGACAATCGTGCCCCAAATTATACCGTCATCGATTTCATCATATCCATGAATTACCCTATTTCTCATACCAATAATTTGTGTTTTACTTGAGAGATTGATTTTTGAATCTAACTTGTCGATGCGGTTCATTGCTTCTCCAATTATTTCAAACTCTCTTTCAACCGCCCGTTTTAGCATTTTGTTCGATTGATATTTATTAAAATCACACTCTTTTCCCAAATATTCTTCTATCGAAGTTATTGAAATCTGAATATCGTAAAGGAATTTCTTAACTTTATCAAGCATATAAGACTGTTTTTGTCTTTTCGAGTGATTTTATAAAGTATGGATTTGATAATGAGTTCACCGTTGTCAGGTCTATTTTTCGTTTGAATAATTCTTCAAGTTTATCGGCCAATTTGAAATAATTATCGGCATAGTCACCGTAATCCATTGGTTGAAATGAAACTAAAAAATCAATATCACTCTTTTCATTAAATTTATCAGTGCAGACCGAACCGAATACATATAACTTATCCACATGATATGCTTTGCATAACTCCTTCAACGCATTTAGTTTCTCTGTCAATATTTTTTTCATTCAACCTGTTTTTTAACAAATTTAATAGAATCTTGTGTATTGCCCAATTTCCAAGCAAAAATGGGTTACAACGATTGTATAACGGCATTGCCGTTATTTTTCATATATGTGCACTTGTTGTTGGTTTAAAATTACATTAACCATATAAAAAATCCAAAGGACTTTTAATATTTCACAGATATGTTGATCGAATGAGTTCAACCCTTCGGGCAGTCCTTGTGAAATGCTGCTCCGCAGCAGTGGCTTCACCACTATTTCACCCCGTAGGATAAATCCATAAATCCAACGGGGTGAACGGGGCAGGCAATGAATAGCCCCGGTATTCCCCGAAGGGATCACTATGTGACATCCCGGAGACTTGAAGAGCCCACTTAACCAACGGCGCAACTGCCAAACTTTAATTGTCCTGCACAATTCCCTTTCGCTTTACAAGTTTTTCAATCTCATTAAGTTCTATGGGTGCTTTTGCAGTAAGGACTTCAACACCGTTTTCTGTAATAACAACTGTATCTTCAACCCTCATATAAAGGTTTTCTTCAGGAACCCATAGCTGAGGATCAACGGCAAAGACTTGTCCTGCTTTCAAGGGTTTACTTCTATACCTGCCTACATCGTGCACAGCCATACCCACGGTATGAGAAAATACACCTCCACCGGTCTCTATCATTTTCATTACTGCTGCTTTATATTCAGGTTTTGAAAAGCCATATTTCTCAATTACGGGCTTCATTGCTTCTGCAGCTTCCTCCATTATTTTTTCTGCTGTTACCCCCGGTCTGATCCTGCTTAGAATGGCTTTATGATACTCAAGGATATATGTGCAGATCTCTCTTTGCCAGTCATTGAATTTTCCGTTTACAGGCCACATTCTACCAATATCGCTGGTATAATAGCCATAATCAGGTGCATAATCCATCAGTACCAGGTCACCATCTTTGAGTTTTTGTGAATTGTAATAATAATGTCCATCACTGATATTCTTCACACCAGCAGCTGTTATTGACCTGTATCCTTCCAGTCTTGCACCATTAACCTGGTAGACATATCTTGCAGCTGCATCAAGCTGATACTCATACACTCCATCCTCACTTGACTTTATTGCTTCAATTATCGCCATCGCAGCGAGGTCACCTGCTTTTCTTAGCAACTCAATCTCCCTGTGGCTTTTTATACTTCTCATATCGTCAAGGAAAGGGGTCATATCTGATATTTGCGCCCGTGGATTACGGGTTTTCAGTAAAGCTACCAGGTTTTGTTCCCGTGACGGCCTGCCATCCCACACATCATTTGCAAGAGTGCGGTTTCTGGAAAGTAATTCCCCCCTGCTTTGCCCCTGTCCCTCCGCGGGACTAAAAGGTGTAAAAATTTCAGCCACCCTGGGAATGTTAAGCTCTGAGACAGGTCTGACTTCATCAATGCCGGTAAGCATTTTTGCATGTTTAGTGTTCTCGAGCGATAGTACATTATCCCATCCTCTAGTCCGGTTTGGAACAAGGTATAAGGTAGTTGTTCTTGTTCTTCCATCAAGTAACAAATAAGAATAGGTATTTTCCACACCAGACAGGTAATAGAAAGTGTTAGACTGTCTTGGATAAACAAATCCACCCGGATCAGGTGCTCCCTGGATAATTGCTATTGCATCTTCGCCTATAAAGTCGAAAACTTTATCCCGCCTATGACTAAACTCATCAGGTGGAAAGTGAGTCTGGTATTCCTGGGCTGTTACATTCCCTGTCAATAATAAATATACAAATACTGTAAGCTGACCGGTAATTCTTTTAAACTGTTTCATCTATTTTTCATTTTTAATTTTCTGTGCTTTGTTCCGTACACGGTGATGCTCATCGTTTACCGCTTTTATTAATACATGCATATTAACAGTGCCATTTATTCTTTCCAGGCATTCGAGGGAGGCCTCTCTGACCGCCCATGCGGGACCTTCTGTTGCTGCATATTCCAGAACACGGGTAACTTCATCGCTGAGAATAGAATCAAATATATTATCGAGCTGTTCAATTGCCCATATTCTACCAATAACATCATCATTTTTAATTTGAAAAATTAATTCATCAATATCTTTATGATAGGTCCATTCTTTAAGCAGAATGTTACCTTCATCAAATCTGACCATATCAGGTTTTCTACTGATTTTCCAGGAGAACTCCTCATGGCGTTGTTCTAACCAAATCTCTTTAATAACCGGTTTATGTCCTTCATTATAAATACCAATTCTTACAGGTACCCTGAATACCGGTGTTCCGTTCAGAGTGTCCTGTACCTGAATTATCTTCAGCTTTAGTTCCCCTGCTTCCTCGTCCCATTTTTTTGAGATTTCGAATATTGGGTGACCTGGTTTATATATCCATTGATTAAAAAACCAGTCAAGGTTCATCCCTGTGGCTTCTTTCAGTGATACCAGAAAATCATGAGTATCTACTACTCCAAATTCATGCTTATGGAGAAAATGACTCAATGTTTTGAAAAAACCCTCATCCCCGGTTATGGATCGAAGCATATGTAGGACTGAAGCAGCTTTCTGGTAGGTATGACGGTCAAAATTATCCTGTGGGCGGGAATACCTGGTAAATACTATTGGCCTTTGATATCGATTTTTTGCCTCATTCAGGTATGATCCCTTTTTTCCCTTTAAATCAAGGGCAGCCTCAACCTCCCCCCTGAAAGAT
>JAUWBB010000052.1 GCA_030605195.1 Bacteroidota bacterium | reverse complement strand
TCCCGGACCTTTAACACCAACTATTGGCTCTTCATTTAGAGCCCATCGGATTGTGTTACGAAGAAGTTTCCCGTGATCAGTGCACATAATCTGCCAGAAAGACCGATCAATATCCCCGGGGAAATATGCAATTCGTCCTTTTCCTAACTCCCTCAGATATAGTTCTCGTATGTCAGTATCTGGAACACGTGGATACACATGTTCCATTGGAAGGTCAGGATATGTTGGAATCAGTGTGACTGGGCTGGGAAATACTAATCGTGGCGTTACTCTAACCCTATGAATAGTGTTGATGATCCGGTAAGCATCTTCTATATCTCTCAATACCGGATGAAACTGGTTAGTTGTCGGATCACGTTTCAATCTTAAATAGCTGTTTTTCATAGGTCCTTCCACTCCTTGGTCATAGGAAACACCAAACAGGTCGCCTAGCCCGAAATCTGATCGTCTTCTTCCCTCCTCGTCATAGAGGGATGTTTCAAACGTAGCCACAAGACTTCCACCTTTCTCAACAAATTTCCTTAAATGATTACATTGTGCTTCAGAAAGTGTAGCAATATTTGGAAGAATAAGCAGCTTGAATGGTTTCAGGTGTTCCTGATCGAGAAGTCGGTCATTAACCATTTCAAAAGGCATACGGTCTTCTATCAGTGCATGGTACATCCCCCTGCCCATGATCACCCCTTCGTTGCTGCCATGCCTCACCACCGTAGTTCCTGATCTGTTCAGAGAACACCAAACCTACCCTGGCCATCGAGGCTGTATTTTTCAGATAACGCTCATTCCGGTAATGAACCTGATATATTTTATCAACTATATCGAGCCAGCGTTTATCATAGAGCGTGCCAGAGAACTTTGTAAACCAGGCACGCATTCCGTTGGCAGTGCCTTCGGCCACCCAAACCCTGATTTCCGCTTCACTCTGTACGGAATCATTCCAGCGGTATTGTTCTTCTACTCCAACACTGAATATACATCCAAGAGGCTTCATGCCAATAGAGGCTCGTAATTCTTTGGCAACCTTACCGTTAGACCATGGCAATATTGAACCTCTTCTTGCCTGATGATCAGTGAATACTATATCAGATAACTGACCTGTAACCACCTTATCGGGAAAACCATTTGGAATGAACCGCGCTGAGGATTTTCGTCTGCGTATCACATTATCCCACAAGATCCAAATCTCTTTCAGTCTATTAGTCCTCCACTCAGAATATTTATTGTAAGTCGGATCTAACCTACTCCTGCTTTGTGGCAGGTCCAAACCTGAAAATGCCTTAAAGTCTCTAACACAGTGTTCGCAGTAACAGATACCGGAGCCGGCCCACCGGTTGGAGAAAATTCCATCAAGCTGGTATCGCTCCATGATCTCATCATGTACCTTGGTCATGAATTCAAGATTGTATGGACCTAAACAACATGTTACCCACAACTCCGGATTGGCCCAATGGCGGCGTTTCTCACCATTAGCAGTTATGGCAATCCAGTCAGGATGTGTATCATATACGTTCTGCCAGGTGGCATGGGGATCCGTACGGCCAATGATAGACATGTTCATCTTGCGGCATCCCTTCACCAGGTAGCCAAATGGATCTGAATTACCGAGCCAGGCACTCCTGTGGTGCAACGGTACATCGGTAGGATAATATGCTACCACCCCACCTGCACTCAGGCAAGCGGCATCGGCATGAATACGCTTAAAGTAGCTGAGCCAGAAATCAGGATCGAATTGACCAGGATCATTTTCTACAAGTGTGAGCTGTGCCCATCGCATCGGACGGTCGAACCATGCCTCCTCCTCTCCTGTGGACTTGACATTGGCAAGTATTGAAGGCCCTATAATGGCATAAGCCCCACCCCCTGCAGCAGTTTTCTTAATAAAATTTCTTCTTTTCAAAATTATTGGATTTAAATTTTATGTTATCCTGAAGAATCAATTTTTATTCCCGTTTTATTACTCTTCTGATAATTGTCTGTTGGTCATGCTTGGCTATTAAGGAGTATCCCTTGAGCCTCCTGTCTCATTCTTATTAATAATTCTACTTTTAAAATTCATATGATAAAAATCCTTTTCTTCCAAATTTTTTAATTGGATAAGTCTTTCATCTGACACATAATTGCTTTTCTAGAAAGGGTTTTTGAAACGAATGTTTTCAACAATAGCCTTTTTGCCTTTATCTGTAAAGACAAAGCATCATTTCAAAATCATCAATCTGAGGGATAACACATTCAACCCATCCATTACTTTGTTTAAACTTCAGATCAAGCCCAGATCTAATCAGCCTAACTTCTTTGACCGGCTTTAATGGTTTAAAACGAATGCTGGTATTATGAATGGTAACTGGTTCGCGCACTGAAGTACCTAAGAAACCGGAATGATTAATCATTCCTACCCATTCGAATGCCCCGTTAAGGTTAGCTAAATGCGTCATTTCAATTACCGGAGAGGCGTCGGTTTCTATAGCACTTTCAACCTTCAAAAGGTTCTTCAATGATCCCAGGAATAATGCCCTTTGAGAATAATTGCCTTTTATATTATATTCAGAGCCTATCATCCATGGAATAAAAACCGTCTTTCCCTGACCATATTTGTAAGCAATAGCTCCCGGAAAATTGGTAATCTCACTCTCCGAATAGTAGGTTTTTTCAGCCGGACCAAACATGTTACTTGGAAGTAATCTCATGTACCCTTGAGCATTCTCCTTAACTTTACACTTCAAAAATCTTGAATTCATCATCATAAGAGTAAAATGGTTAAACTCTTCTTGTCCAAACGCCTTCTTATCACTTTCAGATACTTTGAGATAGGTTGCTTGAGCTTGCGGGAAAACCTCATATTCAGGTTCAACTCCCAACGATTTAAGCCTGATTTTATTCATCGTTCTGCTGTCAGTTGTCGATGTAGCTCCCGTTACAAGTAATTTACCTCCATTCTGAACATAAGTATCTAGAAGCGTAATAAGATTATCGCTCATATTTGTGATATCACCCAGAATAAGCACATCATAACTTTCTAGTTTACGCGGTGTTCTGTCGGTTCCCAAAAAAGCAGGATTAATTATATCATACATAATATGCTCTTCGGAAAGTAATTTTATTATCCCCTGATATTCAGCCCTTGATCCCTGAATAAGTGCAACATTATTTATAGCCTGAACGTTTGTAAATAATTTTTCGCAGGTTTTATGGAATCCGAACAATTCATTCACAATAGGAATAAAATAACGGTCTTCATAATGGACCAGAGTACCCACAACAACAAAACCGATCGGTGCACCGTGAAGCATATTCTCAAGCCACCATGTCCTCAATAGGTTTGGTGAACTCATGATGTTACGGTATCCGATAGCTTGGAATCCCATAATAAGATTAACCGGATTCCTGTCTTTATATGTTCCAAGGGTACGTTTTACATTGATAGTTGCATGATAAATATTATCGACTCCACGTCTCATTGATGCGCCCGATTCTGAGGCAATCCATGATGTACCAACATCATTATAATTATAGACGATTAATTTAGGATTCTGCTGTTTAATAAAGTCAGTAATATTAGTATATAATTCATTTGATGTTTCTCTTTGGAATTGCCTGTATTCATTCATTTCCGGATCAGAATTGCTTACAGGAAGCTTTAATCCTGTTGCGGCCAGAAATCGTTTTTTGCAATTCTCACACTGACATATGCCATAGTTGGTACCAGCGTATGTGGAACGAGTATATCCCATCATGTTGAAAAATATTCCATCAATATCATAGTTTGTAATTACCTCTTTTAATATTTCAAAAGCATAATCCTGATAATAGCCCCCGTTAATACACGCAGCAACCGTCGAGTTGAATTCCAGATTTTTGCCATTAGTTCCAACATAAAGCCATTCCGGTTTCTTTGCTGCAATACTTGGATGAACCTTACTGAAATCGAAACGTGCGATATATCTTATTCCTTTTTCATGCAATTTCCTTATCAGATCACCCACAAAATCTCTTGATCCCATGTAAGGATTTTTCCACTGATAAGGCAGTTTTGTTTGATAGCTTGCAGTTATACCTCCGGTATTAAATAAAACAGCAGTAGCCGATGCATCAACCATTGACTGAACATATGCATCCACATCCATGCTAGCATAAACTTCAGGAAAATTGGTCTGAAGTAATCTTACCGGTGTACGATTCCACCAAGTTGTGTCGTAACGGCCAGGATCAATCATGGACAGATCAACATGGCTCGTCTGATTGTATGATGTCCGAGGTGTTAGTATTAGTATTATACAACCTAAATAAAAGAAGAATATTTTTTTCATAATTATTTAATTAAAATGTTTTAAAATATAAGACCTGAACAACAGATTTAATTAATGGACGTTTAATAATTCTCAGACGTTCATATGTTTAAAATTTCTGATTATCCTTCACTTATGAATCAAATTATTCCGTTAAACCACTTAACGCTTCAACCAGCAAGATTAACGAAGAATGATCCAGCTCACCTTTCCCCTGGGCAATCAAAGCATTCATGAACTCAGCTGCTTGGGCAGTGTTATTCAGGCTAAGTCCTAGTTCACGGGCAATTTGTAGGGCAATACCCAGATCTTTATGATGAAGTTTTATTTTAAATCCGGGCTTGAAATTACGTTCCAGGATACGTTGACCATGTAGATCCAGTATGCGGCTCTGGGCAAAGCCTCCCAGTAATGCATCACGAACTCTGGCAATGTCCACACCACTTTTTTTTACAAGCGTAAGGGCTTCTGCCACTGCCTGGATAGTTAAAGCAACCACGATCTGGTTAGCTGTTTTAGTTACCTGGCCAGCCCCGGGATCGCCAATATGAACGATATTTTTACCCATAACCTCAAACAGAGGTAAAGCTCTCTTAAAAGCCTCATCAGATCCGCCAACCATGATGGAAAGGGTTCCTGCTTTGGCGCCCACATCTCCTCCTGAAACGGGAGCGTCCAGTGATTCGACACCCTTTTCCTGAAGTGCATTGTAAACTTTTTTTGATGTAGCGAGCGCAATAGTTGACATATCTATAAATAAGGATCCCGGTCTTATCCCGGTTAACACCCCGTTATTGCCAAACACAACAGCTTCCACATCAGGTGAATCGGGAAGCATTGTAATAACAACATTGCTTTTTTCGGCTACTTCCAAGGCACTTGCCGCAGCCATTGCTCTGGCACTGGCGATTTCATTGACACACTCCTTGATGATATCATAAACAACCAAGGTGTATCTGGCCTTGATAAGATTTTGGGCCATGGGGCTACCCATAATACCCAAACCGATAAATCCTATTGTTTCCATAATTTTCTACAGTGTTTAAATTTAGTTTTTATTATAACTCAAATCCTAGCTCTTTGATCCATTTTAAAGATGACTTGGTATCCGGAATAGGTTTGTATTCCAGTCCAACGAACCCATTATAGCCCATTGTATCAAGCGCATTCAGCAGGAACTTAAAATTGATTTCTCCTGTTCCGGGTTGATTTCTGGCAGGATTGTCTGCAATCTGAATATGTCCAATTTTGTTAATGTTCGCTTTTATTGTGGCAGTCAGTTCACCTTCCATTCGCTGCATATGATATACATCATACTGATATTTAATATTTCCTTTTCCGGCATCGTCTATGAGCTTCAGGGCATCTTTTGTGGAACTGATTAAAAATCCCTGAAGATCAAAGGTGTTGAGAGCTTCCACAAGCAGGTTTCTCTTTTCTTTGGCAAGTTTATCTGCCGCGAATCGTACGTTGTCCACCAGCACATCCCATTGTTCTTCTCTGGAGTAATCTGGAGATTCCAGTCCGACAAGACAGTTTATCTGCTTAACCTCAAGTATGCTGGCATATTCCAGGGCTTCATCAATTCCTTTTCGAAACTCCTCTATCCTTGTATGATTTGCTGCTATACCACGTTCGCCTTGTGCCCAGTTGCCGGCTGGCACGTTGAAAAGAACCTGTTTCAGATTATTTTCATCAAGACGCTGTTTGATATCCGTAGCCTTAAAATCATAAGGGAACATGTACTCAACGAATTTGAATCCCTCCTTAGCACAGGCAGCAAACCTGTCAAGGAAATCATATTCTCTGAATAACATTGATAAATTGGCTGCTAATTTTGTCATATACATTCGTTTTATACTTAAATATCTAATTTGATCTTTTTGAACCAGAATTTATCCGGCATATGAACAAAAGCTATTCAATAACGTTCAAATTAGTTTAACTCCGCTTTTAAATTCTTCTGTATACCTTTACTATTTGGGGTATACGCCCCTTTTTTATCTAATTTTTGAGCTACGTGAACGTACTTCTCCCACGCACTCTCAAGTTGGCTCTCATATTTTCCTCCTTTCTTTGTTATTATGCCACTTCGATGAGCCTGTCAAGTTCTTCCCATGCGCTTTTATAAAAATGATTCTCATACATGTTAATTTCTATTTGATGCCCACTTCTGGTTATCTTTGAAGGCACTGAGATAAACCAATCAATAAATGTCCGGTGTTACTGTTGTTTAAACTTGTTTTTCTTCTGACACATCATCACCGATATGTTGTACCCAAATATACTTAATTAACTCAAGTTGCGTGATAGTATAGTTAATCTTTAAGGTTTTTAACATAATCCAGATCAGCTTGAACTTCATTCCGGAAAAGCTCCCCAGAATTTGAGATCCCTGCAGGTTTCCTCATGCATATCGGTGGCCGGACCCGGTCTGTATTGTGCCCACGGCAGGTTGAATTTTATCGCGCGAAAAGATAATACAGGATTTACTTGCCGCTCTTCCAGTTTGGTAAAATCACAAGTAGCACGCAGTTGTTCTAACAGGTCCATTATTCCATGCAGACAGCCTTTTTCAGTTTTTCCAATTATATAAATGATTTCACCTTGCATAACGATTTTATACCCTTCAGATGTGATGTCTGCAATGTGATCTGACAAAACGATTTGCTGTGGATTACTAAGCTGGTCATCTGGAGTTATAACAAAAATACCCTTTCGGAGAAGGTTGGTTTTACCATGTTCATTAACAGTATAGCCGGATGTTTTCAGGTGATCAGATAACCTGGCAACACCGTAGGCTACTATTGATGAATGTGAGTTATAAGAAATGTCAATAACCTTTGATCCGGTGCAGGCAGCCAGAACTAATGACAAGGTCAACAGGGATAATATCAATTTTTTTTTCATCGTTTTTGTTTTTTAATTATTTCACACTAATGTTAACGTATATCTACAATCACGTAGGGCATTTCTTTTTCCAGATCAGGGATCATGCAACCATTCCCCAGGGAATCCACTGCTTCTACAAAATATATCAGATCCCATCCCATAATTATAAAATCTCCGGGAATGGTGGCTTGATAGAGTCCTGAACCAGGATCAATTTGCATCTCCTCAGTCTGATAGTCTTCAAATTGAGTCAGGTGACGATAACGCAAACACACCATCTCTAAACCCGAAGGATCCGACACCCGGGCATGAACGTTCAGGTTCCGGCCCGGTATGGCCTCCGGAATTTGCTCAAGGGTCACTAACGGGGCACTCTCATCTGTACTTAAAGTCATATGAATAGGATACTGCTGCCCATTCTCCGGGAAAACAGTTTTATTACCTCCTGAATCCGTGGCCTCGATCACATAGTCAATTGATATCTCTCCTTTTAACAATGGAACAAATGCTTCATACATACCTTTCGACAGTGGTTTCATGCGCACAGCTTCATACCGGCCTTCCCTTTTAATCAAAACATTTGCCTTGCTGATCTCTTGCTGGGAGATAATCGTCGCCTGAATCGTCACTGATCCGGTCGGCTTTAAGTGGCGAACCGGGATATGGGCGATGCGAAGTCCGTCTTCCTCCAGTCCGGGATGAACCTTCTGTCGATCGGCTTTCAAATGCTCCAATCCTTTTTCGAGCTGCTCTAATTGTTCGGTCCAGTGGCGGCTGAATCCTACTTGATGGACTCCAAAAGCCAGGTCCTTGCTATAAACATCCCCCACTGCGGTTACGATGCCGGCCCAGGCCTCTTTGGCCTGTTGTTCCAGCTCAATGACCCTGTCAAATGAAAACAGGTTCCCTGTTTGTGAATAGAAATTGTATTGAACACCGGCCAGTAAACGCTTGGAATGGTATTCGGCCAGGTATGCCAGTATTTCCAGATCCGTGATGGTAGAGATAAACTCATTACTAATGTCCTTGCCGATGGCCTGCTGGGCAAGAGAAATCTTTTCCCGGATGCGCTCCGAAATAGAATTGAACCATTCACTGGTCTGGGTGGGTCGGCGCGTGGCAGAATGAGTACCTTCCATAATGCTTCGTGCATGATCCGCTGTATTCATGAATTGCTGGATGTCACTGCCCTGGGCAGAAGCATAAACCGGTAAATCATCCTGGCGCATCATTTCCGCCCATCCCCGTGTTGGTGGAAAATACTTGTAGAGATAGCTTGCTGCGACAATCCGTGGCAGAACCTGACTGGCCAAATGAAGCCCCTGCATAAGAGCTGTCCCGGCTTCCTTGCCAAAACGGCTGTAAAATTCATGTTCCCAGATTTCTGCAGGTGCCTCGGGATTGTAACTAATACGACCCCAGACCTGATAGAAATGCCAGTACCGTTCAAACTCGTAATCATAATATTGATACCCGGGACTCAACAAATCAAAGGGTATGGCATCATGGTCTTCTCCAAGCATTTTGGTAGCAAGCATATCATTGATTTCAAAACTGTTCCCGTTATATACTTTTGTGCTTTCAGTAAAACGACGCACATACTCGGGATCACCCCATAGCAGAAAACGCGTGGTGCCTCCATTAAACATACGCCAGTGAATCGTATAGCGTTGCGGCTTACGCAGGAGATCTGCAGAACCATGGCGTCGATCGCCCTGGTTCTGTTTATTAATATGCGTGGGGTGGAATGGCAGGCCCATATGTTCCATCCAGTACTTGGTGGCAATGCGGAAATTCAGCCCCTGGGAAATAGCATCTTCAATCACCACATCAGGTAATCCCTTGGCCCGGAGATCGATGCGCAAATACGGTCTTGCCTGCTGAATGATTGTGAACATATCATGCCAGAAGGCCGGCATCTCTTCCCGGGTCAATCCCGACTCCCAGTGCACCCGGAACTGGATGGCGTTAATTTCAGGAAACACCTGCAGGAACTTACTGAGTGCCGCCTTATTGTAGTCAGCTAGGTTGTCGGTTGTTACTCCCCAGACTAAATGAGGCAAACGCTTGCCGGCTTTTTCAGAAGCCCCTGGTATTCCTCCACTCTGTACTTTGCCTCGATAGATATGATCCCAGAATGCCGGACAAAAATGGATCCCGCGATTGTTGGCGATCTGGATCATTTTCTTAAAGGCCTTCGTGTTTTTAGCCTGTTGTTCAGCAGTTAATCCTTCAGGAGTGACTTCAGGAAACTCCTCAACATCAAAGAAATATGGATATACCGGCGCCATGAAGCCACTATTTTCAAATCCAAAAATCACCACGAAGCTATTAATGCGGCTGGCAGCCAGCATATCAAAGTAGTGTTCAATTTGCGCTTCGTCATATAAGAATCGTTCAAAACGAACACGTTGCATGGTATAAATCGATACTGCCCTTTCAAGTACATTGGGACTTTCACGGGTATCATGAATATGTTTAAAGGGATCTTGACCACTGTCAGTCCATGAGATGCGATCTGCAACATCCAGGGCTGCATACATTAGTCCCACAGCATCCGACCCGCATAGAATTAAGGCAGGTGTATCATTGAGTTCCATGCGCTGGATTACCAGAGCTTCAGGCCCATCCGGCACAGAAACATTAAGCACTTTCAGCATTTTCATAGAAGACCCATCAGTGGTTGCCTTTCCTGCCAGGATGATGAGATCAGCCGAAGCTGATACCACATCGGGTGAAAAAGTTACGGAATGACCTTTATTCTGCAGCGCCTGTTCAAGTTTTTTCAGACTGTGAAGTGCAGGTGCTTCCAGATTTGGTTCAATGACCAGGGCAACCTCAATTCCAGCCTTCGACTGGACAGATATTGCACAGATAAAAAGGCCGGTCAATACCCTCTGAACAAATTGCGTATGTTTCATATGCTATCTCAATTCATTTCGGTATTGTTTGTCATTTGTCGTATGTAACTTACCATCAATTTTTTAATCATTCTTGTTTGTAAATTTTTGATTAAAAAATTTATGGACGTTTCATATGACTATTTAGTTTAATATAATTGGTTTTATATAAACATTTTATCAACAAGGAAACTTGAGTTAATTATTAAGCATATGGTCAGCCCAGACATTTGCCGGATCCAGATCCAATGCCATGGAAAATTGTGCCCTGGCTTCATTCTGACGGCCCATTCCAAGGTACGCAAGTCCCCGCAAATAATGGTTCTGGGCCTGCCGGACGCTCCCTCCCGAGCCCACTTCAAACGAACGGAAGACATCGTCAGCGCCGCCCCTGTTCACCATATCCAGCAAAGCAATGAATTCCCTGCGGGCGTTTTCGGTTTGACCCAGTTTCCGGAAAGCAAGGCCTTTTTCATAATGGTATTCCGTTCCCTCCACTATTTCTGCGGAGGCTTTTTCGTAGCAGTCCTGCGATGCTACATTGTCATCCATTTCTTCGTAACAGGTACCCATCAGATAGTTCATCTGGGCTCTCCGATCGCTGCCCCATCTACCAACGGGGTAATCCAGGGCTACCTGCATATCCCTGGTTGCAGCCTCGTAATCCCCTGCCTTGTATGCCCAAAGGGATCTCAAGATGTAGGCATCACAATATACCTCCCTCAGCGTCCGGCTTCCTTCAGATTCAACAAATTCAGCGGTATTCAGGATGTCAATTACCTCATCGTACTGACCCATGAAGACAAGGAGCTCTATTTCCCTCAGGTAAGTACTGGTTTTCTGTTTCGCAATGTGGCGGTTCCCCTCGAAGACCTTTTCGTGCCTTTCTTTCGGGGGTATCCCTACTTGCTCAAGTACAATTCGTTCCTGCACTGGTAGTCGAGCAGGTCCTTATTCATTATTTTTTCTGCCAGTTCCTCTGCTTCCTCCAGCATTCCTAGTTTCCTGAGGATCGCCACCTTGAGGTTCAATGTCTTCAGGTTATTGATATCGGTGCTCAGTGCACGGTCAATGTGTTCCAGGGCTGTTTCAAAATCCCCGTTTTCACAATCCAGCTCTGCCAGCTGGTGGTAGGCGGGTGTATGCCATCCTACATTCCAGGTCGCATCATATAAGTTATCATAGGCTTTCTGGTTCTTATGGAGCCTTCTCTGGACAATCCCCAGGTAATACAGGGCATCGCTGTCCTTGGGCCTTGTATAGCGCATGGTGATCCTGTCCACCGCAGTTTGTAAATGCTCTTCCGCCTCTTCGAACATTTTCCGCCCTAAATAGAGGATACCGAGCTGTGTATTCACCCTGTAGTCGCCCGGATCACGTTCCAATGCTTCAAAATAGTAAGGATAAGGGGATACGGAAGAATTATGGAACTGGTCCAGCCGCAGGCCGTGGAGGTACAATTCCTCAATCGTTTTTACGTCTTTCGGGCCTTCCGGGGCTCCGAGGGGCTCAGGCATGGGCTTATCCGGGGGCGCCTGGGGCTGGTACTCCAGCAATACCTCTTCCGATGAGCTGTAGAATGTGAATTTCAGGTTTTCTTCCACTATCGGTCCGTCGATCGTGATGTCCTTTGTGTAAAGTTCGGCGGGACTGATATCAATGGATTCGCTGAATACCTCTTCACCATCATAGGTCAGC